>NZ_JBKGHJ010000165.1:0-15998 GCF_046520365.1 Corallococcus sp. 4LFB | reverse complement strand
GCACCTCCGCCCGGGCCTGGGGCGGCGGGGCCGGGGGAGGTGGCGGGGGCGGCAGCTCGGGGCCTGGGCTCTGCGGTGTCTCGAGGTTCACGCTGGCTTGTCCGCTCGTCGGTCGCGAGCCAACCCCGGGCGGGGCGGGCTATTTCCCAATTGTGACGCACTCCCGCCGTCTTCGCGCGTGCATCGCCGGGGCGGAAGGCGGAAGGGGACGGCCTGTGTCCGCCGCAGGAAGGAGGGGCGGACGGCAGGGTTCTGGGGACAACGCGGAAGGGGGACCCGCGCCCTCCCCGCCCGCTGGGGACGGTGGGAGGGCAGGGCGGCGCGCTCAGCCCTCGGAGGGAGGGGTGGGGCGGGAGGCCGCCGCGGCGTCCTCCTGGGGGGCGGAGAGACCGCCCAGCTCCTCGGCGAGCGCGGTGAGCACCTCCTGGGTGAAGACGATGCGGTCGCGGGGCATGCGGGCGAGCACGCGCTGCACGGCGGACTCGACGGTGCCCTCCGACGGGATGTCCAGCGCGCGGCCGGCGTCGGTGAGCGCGAAGAGGGCCTTGCGGCCGTCGAGCGGATCCGACTTGCGCTCCAGCAGGCCGCGCTTCTCCAGGCGCTTGAGCACCCCCGTGAGGGTGCTGGGGTGCACGTGGAGGATGTTGGCGAGCGTGCCGGCGGTGATGCCCGGGAAGCGTCCGACCAGCCGGATGACCAGCCGCTGCGGGCCGGTGAGCCCCAGCGTGGACTCCATCCGCTTGGACGTGGACTGCAGGCCGTGGTCCACGGCCCACAGGAGGCGCATGAACTCCAGCACCTCGCCCAGCTGCTGGTGCGCTCCCCGGGACTTGCCGCCGTCCGGGCCCGCCATCGACTCCGGGGCTTGTGTGTCCTTCATGGGCCCATCCTCCTTCAACTCCGGCCTCCCTGTCTTTCCGATGTGTTCCAAAGGTTGGGCGTTTCCTAGCGCGTCGGCCTGGGGGTTCCAGCAAAAATCCGGAAGGAGGGCTCGCGGCTGGACGGGGACGCCCGCCCGGAGGCCTTGGGAGGCGGCGATGACGCGAAGGGCCCTGGAAGGCTGGCCAGGTGTGTCATCCCCGTCAACAAGGGCCGCCACCCCCGGACATGCCGGGGCCCGGGAATGGCGGCCCTCATGAGCCTGACTCAACCGAGGGTTGTGAGGGTCATGGGTTCGTGACGGGCCCCTCCCTTCCCGGCGGCGGGGATGCGGGGACCTGCTCCACCTTGAGCGTCGTGGGGCCGCTGAGGGCCAGGTGGGCCCTGAGCTTGAGGAACTTCTTCTTGCCGAAGCCCTTGACCCGGACCAGCTCCTCGACGCGACCGAAGGGCCGCTTCTTGCGGTGCTCGAGGATGCGCTGCGCCGCCTTCTCACCCACGCCCGGCAGCAGGTCCAGCTCCGCCGCCGTGGCTTCATTCAGGTTGACCACCCCCACGTATTGCGTGCGCGGGTTGGCGGCATCCGCACGCCCCGCTCCCATCAGCACGCAGCCCAACACCCACGCCCAGGCCCACTTCACGAGTGGCCCCCCACGCCCGTCTCCGTCCCCGCGTCGCCCGCGAAGCGTCCCCCCGCCGCCGTGTCGCGCTTCTCCGCCGCCTCGCGCACGTGCAGCTTCCCGTCGAGGGGCAGCACGTCCAGGAGCACGTTGAGCGAACCGTCCTTGTTCACGAACGCGCTGCCGGCGCGCACCCAGATGCTCCCGCCCTTGCCCTCGCGGATGGAGAACACCGCCAACCGCTTCCCCGCCATCAGCATCGACACGCTTCCCCCTTCATATTCCCGCGCCACCACGGCCCGGGCACCTCGCTGGCTTGACCGCCTGAGGTCGCGTCGGGGCATGAGCAGCCCGCGTGCCAGCGGCGTGCTCCTCTGAGGTCGCGTCAGCGCACCGTGCGGGGGGGCGCGCGGCGTCCACGCGCGGGGATGGGCGTGGATGCTCCAGCGTGTGTCTTGCGCGGTGAGAGACGCGGCCCGCCGAGAGCGCACCGAGCTTCTGGGCTCGCATCAGGCAGTGGGGCCGGTCGAGTCGGGCGCGGCGGCACCGGTGCTGCATGGCGTTGGAGCAGTGGGGCTTTGACCTCTGACCGCGACACCTTTCCAGGAACCGCCATGAAGATGTCGCGCAAGAAGGGAGGCAGTACCGTAGGGACGCCTGAACGCTCGCGTAAGCGGGTTGTTGGCGCCCTCATCGACCAGGAGGTTTCAATGCTCGTCCACGACCTCAGCTCAATGCTCGAGGTGGCTCGCCAGCAGGTCGCGGTCACAGCGAACGCCGCGCTCACGACGTTGTACTGGCAGCTGGGGCATCGCGTCCTCACCGAGGTGACGGGTGGGCAGCGCGCGGAATACGGTGGCCAGATTGTCTCCGCGGTGGGGAGACAATTGGAGGCCCGCTACGGACGCGGCTTCGGTGAGAAGTCACTCTGGCACATGGTCCGCTTTGCCGAGGCTTTTCCCTCACCCGAGATTGTCTCCGCACTGCGGAGACAATTGTCCTGGAGCCATTTCAAGCAGCTCATCTACATCGAGGACGAACTGAAGCGTACGTTCTACGCGGAGATGTGCCAGGTCGAGGGCTGGTCCACGCGGACGCTGGCCCAGAAGATCGACAGCATGCTCTTCGAGCGCACGGCACTCTCCAAGAAGCCGGAGGAGCTCATTCGCGGGGAGCTCGCGGCGCTCCGCGAGAAGGGCGAACTCACGCCGACGCTCGTGTTCCAAGACCCGTACATGCTCGATTTCCTCGAGCTCTCCGACACCTACAGTGAGAAGGATCTCGAGTCAGCCATCCTGCGTGAAATCGAGCGCTTCCTCCTCGAACTCGGGGCGGGCTTCGCCTTTGTCGAGCGGCAGAAGCGCATCATTCTCGACGGCGACGACTACTACCTCGACCTGCTCTTCTTCCATCGGCGCATGCGAAGGCTCGTCGCCATCGAACTGAAGATCGGCGACTTCAAGCCCGCGGACTCCGGCCAGATGGAGCTCTACCTGCGGTGGCTCGATCGACACGAACGCCAGCCTGCCGAGCAGGCTCCGCTCGGAATCATCCTGTGCGCGGGCAAGAAGCGCGAGACGGTCGAATACCTCGACCTCGACGCGCGCGGAATCCATGTCGCCGAGTACCTGACTGAATTGCCTCCGCGTGAGGTCCTCCAGGAACGCCTCCACCGTGCCATCGAGTCCGCGCGTGCAAGGCTCGAAATCAGGACAGGGGTCGACGTGGACGTAGCTTCGAGCACGCCGGCCGCGGCGACTCGAGGCCCGAAGCGGAAGCCCAGGGGGCGCAAGTGATGGGCTTCGAGTCCAAACGGGCCGCGCCTTGACGGGCCTGGAGTGACCTCCTAGAAGGGCCGGGCCCTTGGGTGCCCATGCCGGGCCTTCAAGAGGGAAGCCGGTGCGAGTCCGGCGCGGTCCCGCCACTGTGAACGGGTTGCCCTGAGGTCCAGGGCCGGAAGCCTCGGCTGTCACCACTTTCGCGTCAGCGGATGCGAAGGGAAGGTGGAGGGTTCCTTCCAGAAGGGCGCAGCGTGCGCCCACGTCTGGAGCCTGTCAGCCAGGAGACCTGCCCAGGGGTGCGGCAGCGGTGCTGCCGTCAAGCCTTCTCTCTTCGACGGAGGGAGCGGAAGGCGGAGCATGTGGCGCTCGCTTCTCGCCCGGACCGTCGTCGGTCTGGTGCTCAGCTTCCAGGGACGCGCCCAGGCCGGGCAGGAGCCTCCTGCGCCCGACGAGCCGCCCCTTCCTGAGTTCGTCCTCCCCACCGTGGAGGTCATCGGCAAGGACGTCCCCGGGGCTCCCGTTGACTCTGCGGAGCGCCGTGACCCCACCGGCGCCATCACCGTCATCGACGCCCGCGAGCGCGCGGGTGAAGCGCGCGACACGGCGGAGCTGCTCGGCGGATCCGCGAGCCTCGTGGTGCAGGACTCTGGCGGCTACGGACAGAGCAAGAGCCTGGTGGTGCGCGGCGCGTCTTCCAATGGCGTGCTCGTGTTCCTGGATGGCATTCCGCTCAACGGCGCGGGCGGCGTCGCGGACCTGTCGCTCATCCCCGTCGCGCTGCTGGAGCGCATGGAGATCCTTCGCGGCGCGGCCGGAGCCCGCTACGGCGCGGGCGGGCTGGGCGGCGCGGTCAACCTCGTCACCCGCGCACCTTCGTCGCGACTGCTCTCCAGCGGTGAGGTCACCTACGGAAGCTTCGAGACCGTGATGGCCCACGTCGCCGCGTCGGGCGCGCTGCTCGACGGACAGGCGCTGGTGCTGCTGCACGGTGGCCGCTCGCAGGGGGACTACAGCTACCGCGTCGACGAGCTGCCCGCGCTGGACGACAACCCGCTCACGCAGGAGGTGCGCACTCGCAATGACGCTCGCGGCGGCGGCGCGCTCCTGAAGTACCGGCGCGGCCTGGACGGTGGCGGACGCGTGGACGTGCTGGCGGAGCTGTCCCTGGAGGACCGCGCGCTCGCGGGCACCGTGCAGAACCCCACCGTGTCCCGCCGCCAGGACCAGACGCGCGTGTCGCTGGGCGCTCGCTGGGGACGGCCCTTCGGCGACACGGGCGAGGGCAGTGCTCGCGGCTTCTTCCGCCGCGACTGGCTGGACGTCACCGGCGGCACCACCGGCGTGGACTCCGGCGCGCAGCACTACACCGTGGGCGGCGTGGAGGTGGAGGGCCGCGCGGTGCTGGGACGCAACGCGCTCGCGGTCACGCTGGCCGGATCCTCGGAGGCTGTCACGCAGGCGGTGGGGGGCCAGGCCGCGTCGTGGTGGCGCGCGAGCGTCATGGCCATGGACGAGCTGTCCCTGTTCTCCGAGCACCTGAAGCTCGTGCCTTCGCTGCGCGTGGAGCGCGTGGGGCACTACTCGCTCCTGTCGCCCAAGCTGGGCGCGAGCGTGGACCTGGGCCACGGCTTCGGCGTGCGCGCGAACGCGGGCCAGTCCCACCGCGCGCCGTCGTTCCTGGAGCTCTACATCCGTCAGGGCCTGCTGCTCCCCAACCCGGAGCTCGAGCCCGAGCGCGCCCTGTCCGTGGACGCCGCGGCCCTGTGGCGCAACGACGTGTGGAGCGTCACCGCGGGCGGCTTCGCGGCGGTGTACGAGAACCTCATCGCCTACGAGCTGTACCCGCCGATGCTCGCCAGGCCCTACAACTTCGCCGCCGCTCGTGTGTGGGGCGCGGAGGTGGAGGTGGAGGCCCGTCCTCGCGCGTGGTTCACCGCCACCAGCAGCTATGCGTGGACCCGCACGCAGAACCGCTACGGCGACCCTCGCTACTTCGGCAAGGAGCTGCCGTACCGGCCACGTCACAAGTGGGTGGGGCGGCTGCGCGTGGGGCCGGACTGGCTCAACGGCCGCACGGAGGTGCTCGTCCAGTCCGCGCAGCTGATCAACCGCGTCGGTGAGGCGCGGCTGTCCCTGCCTTCTCGCACCTGGGTGAGCGTGGGGGCCTCCAGCACCTTCCTGCACAAGCCCGACCTCACCGTGTCGTTCGACGTGAAGAACCTGCTCGATGCGCGGACCGCCGACTACACCGGCATGCCGCTGCCCGGCCGCGCCGCCTACGTCACGCTCGCCGTGGCGCTCGACCCTCCTGCTCCCGAGGACTCCCATGTCGCGTCCCCTCCCTGATGCGCGGCTCGCGCTGCTGCTGTCGGCCCTGGCGGCGGCGGTCCTCACCGGCTGTCCGGAGGAGAAGGTCCTGTGCACGTCCGGCCTGAGCGTCTGTGGCGCCGAGTGCGTAGACCTCCAGGGCGACCCTTCGAACTGCGGCGCGTGTGGCGCGGCCTGCGGGGCAGGGGAGACGTGTCAGGCGGGCGTGTGTGGCTGCCAGCCGGGCACGGAGGTTTGTGGTGACGCGTGCGTCGCGCTCGCGAGTGATGCGCTGAACTGTGGCGCTTGCGGCGCCGCGTGTCCTTCCGGCCAGGTGTGTGAGTCCGGCACCTGCCGCGAGGGCTGCTCCGCCGGTGCCGAGCGGTGCGGGGACAGCTGCGTCGTGCTCGCGAATGATCCGCTCAACTGCGGCGCTTGCGGCGCGGTGTGCCCGGACGTGCAGTCCTGCCACGCGGGCCGGTGCATGTATGACGTGGTGACGGCCTGCTACACCAACGGGCAGCTCGTCGGCATCCAGGCGGGGACGGACCGGATGGGGCCCCGGCGGCAGTTCGGCTCGGGCGTGCAGGCGCTGGCGGCGTGGGATGGCGTGGTGCTGGCGGCGGACGCGGCGCGCTCCGTGCTGTCGCAGGCTCCGGCGGGTGCGCTGGGGACGATGGTGGAGGAGGACTCGCTGGGCGCGGTGGCGGCTTCGCCCAATGACATCCTCGTGGACCCTCCGTATGTGTATGTCCTCGACTCGGTGAACAACACGCTCCAGGTGCTCAAGCGGGAAGGGGCCGCGCAGGGCGGTGGACTGGGATTGCGCACGGTGGGGCAGGTGAACCTGGGCGCGAACACCAGCCCGCAGGTCCTCACGAAGCGCGGCGACACGCTCTACATCCCGCTGTTCGGCACGGCCGGCTCCGACTTCCGGCAGGGCAACGCCGTGGCTCGCGTCAACGTGAGCGACCCGGAGCGCCCCCGGCTCGTGGACACCGTCGCGCTCACCGGCCTGGACCTGAAGTCCTTCGACGGCGGGACGACGATGGCGCTGCCGTACGCGGCGGTGTCGGTGGACGCGGGCGTCTACGTGGCGCTCACCAACCTGAACCCCGCGAATGACTACCTGCCCAACGGGCCCGGGATGCTCGCGCGCATCGACCCGGCGGATGGCGGGGTGAAGGCCATCGACCTGGGCGCGAAGGACTGTCTCAACGCGGGCGACGTGCAGGCCGTGGGTGACCAGCTGGTGGTGAGCTGCCTGGGCGAGGCGGTGTTTGACACCGCGGGCGGCTACCGCGCGAAGGCCGTGCGCGCCACGGGGCTGGTGCTGGTGGAGGATGACAAGCCCGTGTCGTCGTATGCGCTGTCGCCGGGCTGCACCGGCGGGCCGGAGAACGGCTGCGACCTCGCGGTGGGCGGGCGGCTCGCGGTGGTGGGCAAGGCCGTGTACGTCACGGACGTGAACGCGGGCCGCGTGTTCGTGGTGGAGGTGCGCGACGGCCAGCTCGTCGAGCGGCGCGGCAACTCCACGCCGGAGGCGAAGGGCCCCGCGCTGGATGCATGTCCGGTGGATGCCCGGCGCGGGGTGTCCAACGCCATCGACATCACCGCGGTGCCTTGAAGCGTTGCATTGACAAGCCTTGCCGTCCGCCATACTCCAGCGCGCGTCGTTGGTACGCCGCATCCGCACGATGTGGCGTTTAAAGGGAACCCGGTGTGAGTCCGGGACTGCCCCGCAGCGGTGAGCAGGAACGAACGCCGTCCTCGCAAGCACTGGCCCTTCATCGGGCTGGGAAGCGACGGCCAGTAGGTGGGTGACCCGAGGAGGGTTTCCCGCGCCTGTGAGTCCGAAGACCTGCCACGACCCATGCCCCCGGGCATGGCCAGACCGGAGCCTCCGAGGGGAGGTGACGGAGGTCTTCCGCTCGCGCGGCGTGTCGTGTCCTGACGTGTCCCTCGTTCGCGGTCCGCTCTCCGTCCATGCCCCTTGGATTCACCTCGCCCGTGGGGGCGATGCAAGGGAGCAGTCGCGGATGAAGACAGAGCGGATGATGACGGGGCGGGGACTCCAGGGCTTCGCGTGGGTGCTGACGACCCTCGCGATGGCGCTGGGCAGCACCGGTTGCGGTGATGCGTGCGTCGATGACTTCGACTGCCGCGAACAGGGCGCTCCCACCGAGGGACAGCGCTACGCCTGCGTCGAGAACCGTTGCGAGCTGACGTCCAACCCCGTGCCTGATGCGGGCACCGGGAGCGACGCCGGCACGAGCGCGGATGCGGGGACGACGGCCGACGCAGGCACCGTCACCGACGCGGGCACGGGCGGTGACGCAGGCACGACGACGGACGCGGGCGCGGACACCGATGCAGGTACCTCCACCGACGCCGGTTCAGACACGGACGCGGGCACGGACACGGACGCAGGCACGGAGACCGACGCCGGAACGGATCCGTGCGCGAGCGCCACGTACGACCCGAAGCTGGGCACGCTCCAGCTCCAGACGGGCTTCGTGGCGGGTGAGTCCGCGCCGCTGCCCGGGGCCGCGGGCCCGGTGGGCGTGACTCCTGGCCCCACGTACTCGCTCTACACGGTGGTATCGGAGGGCTACTCCGGCCCGCATGCGCTGTACTCACTGGGCACGTGGCCCCAGGTGTCGCTGGGCGCGACGCCGCTGTTCGACGTGGCCGCTCCCGCTGACCGGGGCCCGTCCGCCGCGCTCTTCCTCAGCCCCTTCGTGGAGACGGATGGACAGCGCGTCCTCACCGGCTACACGAAGTCCGGCGGGGGCTTCCCCGGCTCCGTGGGCGTGTATGACAGCGCCGCGCCCTCCTCTCCCACCTACGTCTCCGCCCCGAGCAACTTCTCCGCGGGCGTCGTGCCGGGCGCGTTCCTCGTCAACGGCGGCGGGCTCGGCACGGTGTCGGCCGGCCTGGGCATCTACGCGCTGAAGACGGACACGTTCGCCGCGCTGAAGGTGGGCACGCTGCCTCCGGAGACGGGCGGCAGCGGCTTCACCGCCGTGTCCACCCACGGCGTCGCGATGCTCGGCTACTTCTCCGACGAGACCTTCCTCAACGAGGGCCGCGCGGTGGGTCCCGCGACCATCGCCCAGGCGCTCACCTCCGGCACGCCGTTCGACGTGGCGGCCGCGCCCGCGCTCGACGTGGGCTCCAACTTCGTCGCCGCCTCCGGCCACGGCGAGGGCGTGTCGGTGCTTCGCGGCGACTACGTTCCTCCGGACTACAACTTCGCCGCCACGGACATCTCGCGCTTCGCCTTCACCGTGACGGATGCCGGAGCGACCGTGACCGTCGGCGCCCGCCAGCCGGTCCTCGTCTACGTGGACCAGTGCACGAGCGTGACCGGGCTGACCTCCCTCGGCACGGACCTGCTCGTGGGCGTGGATGACAGGAACGGCACGCGCCTGGTGCGCATCGAGCAGGCTCCGCAGGCCCGGTGAGGACGCCCATGACGACCCTTCTTCAGAAGTCGTTCGCGCTGGGCTTCACCGCGCTCCTGGCCGTGGCGTGCGGTGGCGAGGACTGGCAGGACTCCGCCCGGGGACAGCCACTGGCAGGCGACGCGTTCGCGGACCGCATCGTGTCCTTCTCCCCGGGCACCGGCGCCGGGTTCGGTCAGGCCCAGCTCCCGGGCATCGTGCTGGGCGCTCCGCAAGGGGCTGGCGCGGGGTCGGGCTCGCTGGACGTGCTGTCGCTCGGGTTCAACGGCGTCATCGTCCTGGAGCTCACCGACATCGCGGTGACGGACGGGCCGGGCGTGGACCTGCTCGTCTTCGAGAACGCGTTCATCAAGCCCAGCGGCAAGCCGTTCGCGGAGACGGGCGTCGTGGCCGTCAGCGACGACGGCGTCACCTGGCACGAGTTCCCGTGCGCGTCCTCGGACGTGGCGAACAATTACCCGGGCTGCGCGGGCGTCACGCCCGTGTACTCGAGCTCCGCCAATGGCATCTCGCCCACGGACCCGGCCGTGGCGGGCGGGGACGGCTTCGACCTGGCGGACGTGGGCCTCACCCGCGCCCGCTTCGTGCGCAGCCGCGACTCGGGCGCCAACGGCTACGCGGGCACCAGCGGCGGCTTCGACCTGGATGCCGTCGCCGTGGTGAACGGCGTGCAGTTGCCGTAGTCGCGCCGCGAGCGCCGGGGCCGTTCTCCAGCGGACGGTCCCGGCGGCCTCGCGCGCCCATACGGTGTGTCCGGGCCGCGCGAGGCTTCCGGGGTGGGGGTGGCGGCATTACATGCGCGCTGTCCCTCCCCCGGGTGTGCCTCCATGAACCGTCGTCTCGCTTCCCTCCTCGTGCTGCTGGGCGTCCTGCTCGGCGCGTCCGCCGCATTCCTCGTCCCCTCGGCGGTCTGGGCCCAGACGTCGCGCACCCGGGCGGTGCGACCGAAGGAAGCGCCGCGCCCGCGCCTCCGCCGGCACCCGCGTACGAGTACACCTTCGTCAAGCGCGAGGGCCCGGACGAGGACCTCGTGGAGCTCCAGCGCCTGGGCGGGGAGGGCTGGCGGGTGGTGTCCACCGTCGTCGTGGATGGCAGCACGCGGCGCTACGTGCTGATGCGCGACCGACGCGCGGCGCCCGCGCCGCATTGACTTTGCGTCGGGGCCGCCATAGTCCCGCCCCGTCATCGATGTCTTCACGCCATGGGGCGTGAGGGCTTCCAGGGAACCCGGTGTGAGTCCGGGACTGCCCCGCAGCGGTGAGCAGGAGCGGCGTTCGCACGAACCCCGTTCCCGCGAGTCCGAAGACCTGGCGATGATCCGGTGTCCTCCCCACGGAGGACCTGGCGACAGACCGGAACCTCCGCGGGGAGCTGACGGCGAAGGCAGGCCTCCAGGGCGCGACACGCGCCGGGCGGTCCGGTGCCTCGCGTCCGTGCCGCCCTCCGCCAGGGGAATGCCTTCTTCCGCCAGCGTGCGGGAAGGCCAGGAGCGAGGACGCGATGCGGACCGACATGAAGCGGATGGGCACGAAGGGCCAGCGCGCGGCGCTGATGGGCGCCCTGCTGGCGGTGGTGCTGGGCGGCACGGGCTGCGGCGAGGAGTGCGTGGACGCCTTCGACTGCCGCGACAAGGGCACGCCCCCGGAGGGCCAGGTCTGGGCCTGCGTCGAACAGACGTGCACCCAGGTCACCATCTCCCTCGGGGAGGATGACGCGGGCACCGATGCCGGCACCGGCACGGACGCGGGCACCGGCGACGACGGTGGCACCGGGACGGATGCGGGCACGGGGACGGACGGTGGCACCGGCACGGACGGCGGCACGGCCTCCTGCGGCCCGCTGCCTCGCGAGTCGGTGCTGGGCACGCTCCAGCTCCAGACGGGCTTCAGCGTCGGGGAGTTCGCGCCCCTGTCCACGGAGGTGATCGCGGTGGTGTCCACGCCCGGTCCCACGTACTCGCTCTTCGGGCTGCGCCAGACGACCACGGGCCGCGACGTCTTCGCGCTGGGCACCTGGCCGGACGTGATGCTGGGGAGCTCGGCGCTCGACACGGTGCTGGCGCCCGCGGACCGCGCCAACGCGGCCGACACCTTCCCGTCCTACTTCCTGGCCCATGACGGCGCGCGCCTGCTCGCGGGCTACACGAAGAGCGGCTTCCCCGCCCCGGGCTCCGTCGCGGTGGTGGATGCGGCCGCGCGCGACGCGACGGACTACCTCGACGCGCCGGACAACTACACCGCCGTGGGCACCACGGACGCGTTCTTCATCAACGGCGGCGGCCTGGACACGGTGTCGGAAGGCAAGGGCGTCTACGCGCTGGTGACCTCCGCCAAGCCCTACGCCGCGGTGAAGGTGGTGGACTTCCCGGCGCAGGTGGGCGCCAGCGGCTTCTCCGCCATCGCGAGCAACAACATCACGGTGTTCGGCTACGCGCTGCCGGACACGTACGTGAACGTGGCCTACGCCGTGGCCTACGCGAAGCTGGGCGAGGCGCTGGCCTCGCGCACGCCGGTGGTGCTCACGGACGAGCCGAAGGTGGACGTGGGCACGGACTTCAACGCCGCCGCGGGCTTCGGCAACGGCGTGGCGATGGCTCGCGGCGCCTACGGTGCCTCCTTCAACTTCGAAGTCACCGACGTGTCGCGCTTCTCGCTCACCCCGGGCCTGGGCGCTGGTCAGCCCATCAGCGTGGGCACCCGCGAGCCGGTGCTCACCGCCACGGACGCGTGCACGACCGTGGACCTGCTGTCGTCGCTGGGCTCGGACCTGCTCGTGGGCGTGACGGACGTCAACGGCCGCCGCCTCGTGCGCATCCGGCAGGGCCAGTGATGAAGCGCCCGCTGCTCGCGCTCGGCGCGCTGCTGGCCCTGGGCGCGTGCGCGGGCGACTCCGAGCCCGCTCCCATGCCTGGCGGTGAAGTCCTGGACGCCGGCACCTCCGATGCCGGCGTCCCCGACGCGGGGACGGACGCGGACGCCGGCACGGACGCGGACGCGGGCTCGCGGCCGGTGGATCCGTTCGCGGACCGGGTGACGGCGTATCACTTCGGCGACTCGGCGGGCTTCGGGCAGGACCGCTTGCCGGACGTCGTGCTGGGGCCTCCGGTGGGGGCGGGGCAGTACGCGGGCTCGCTCGACGTGCTGTCGCTGGGACGCGAAGGCTCCATCACCCTGGAGTTCACCGACCTGCTCGCGGTGGACGGCCCGGGCGTGGACCTGCTCGTGTTCGAGAACGCCTTCCAGAAGGTGGGCGGCGACCTCTTCGCGGAGCCGGCCCGCGTGTCCGTCAGCGACGACGGCCTCACGTGGTTCGACTTCCCCTGCGCCGCCACCGACAAGGACGGGGGCTTCCCGGGCTGTGCCGGGACGCACCCGGTGCACTCGACCCCGGACAACGGCGTGTCCCCCACCGACCCGGTCGCGGCGGGCGGGGACGGCTTCGACCTGGCGGACGTGGGCCTCGCCCGCGCCCGCTTCGTGCGCCTCACCGACACGGGGCTCAACAGCTACGGCGGCACGTCCGGCGGCTTCGACCTGGACGCGCTGGCCGTGGTGAACGGGCAGCTGGCGGACGGTGGCGTGCCGTGAGCCGCGCCCTGCGCGTGGGTGACGCCCGCTTCATCCACCGCCCCAGGTGAAGTCCGACCCGGGGCTGGCTCCCGCATGGGGGGCTGGCCCCCGGGTATGACGCGACGCGAGAGGGCTTGCGGGGCCTCGGCCGGACGTCCGCATTCCGGGGGAAAGCGTCTCGGACTCTCGGAAGATTGGGAGGTCGTGTAATGTCGTGCGCCCGATGTGGCAGATCATCATCAACGGGCCCGGCTACTTCGACACGTCGTACGACCTGCCGGAGGGCGTCACCAGCCTCGGCCGTGCCGACGAGAACGACATCGTGCTGGGCGGTGACCTCGTGTCGCGCCGGCACGCGCGCCTCTACGTCGAGGGCGATGCGCTGCGCATCGAGGACCTGGGCAGCCGCAACGGCAGCCGGGTGAACGGCGCGCCCTTGCAGGGCAGCAAGCACCTGAACGCGGGCGACACCGTGGCGCTGGGGGAGAACACCCTGGCGGTGCGCCAGCCGCACACGGTGGAGAACGCCGCCACGGAGATGATGGACCTGGGCGCGGGCGGCGTCGTGCGCTTCGGGCACGGCACGGACGTGGGCCCGGCCGTGCTGATGGCCAAGAACGTCAAGGACGCGGACGTGCTGCGCCTGCTGGACAACGTGGGGCCGCTGCCGTTCGACGACGCGTTCTCCGGCCCCTCGCCCCTGCCCGCGGGCTCCGCCGTCGCCAGCCCGCGCGTGTCGTATGAGACGCTGGTGCTGCTGGTGCACGCCGCTGAGGCGCTGGCCACCGCGCGCACGCTGACCGCGTTCCTGGAGTCCGCGATGGACCGGCTCCTGGAGCGCACCGACGCCACCACGGCGGTGGTGCTGCTCAAGCACGCCACCGGGCCGCTGGTGCCCGCGGCGGTGCGCCACCGGGGACGGCTGGCCAAGGGTGAAGTGCCCGTGTCGGACGCCATCGTGGACGAGGCCCTCCGCCAGGGCCGCGCGCTCGCGGTGGGCGACGTGAAGGACGACCGCCGCTTCGCCGGACGCGAGAGCGTCATCATGTACGGCGTGAACCGGGTGCTGTGCATCCCCGTCGGCACCGAGCCGCCCTTCGCGGGCGTGCTCTACGTCAACGTCCCCGCCGAGGGCGACACCAGCCTGGAGCTGATGCTGGACGCGTGCACCGCGGTGGCCCACCTGGTGGCCAGCGGCGTGCAGCGCTTCGCCGTGCGCGACGGCTCCAGCACGGACCGGATGCGGCGCAACCTGGAGCGCTTCCACTCGCCGGAGGTGGCCGAGCGCCGCGCCGCCGAGGCCCAGCGCACGGGCGGCAGGCTGCCGGGCCTGGAGGAGAAGAACCTCACCGTGCTGCACGCGGAGCTGGCGGACTTCGGCGCGGTGATTGGCCGGCTGGGCGCGGCGCGGGCCACGCAGCTGCTCAACGACTTCCACGCGCGCATGAGCGGCATCGTCTTCAGCTTCGAGGCCACCGTCGAAGGCTTCATGGGCGAGTCCATGCGCGCGCTGTTCGGCGTGCCCTACGCCAAGGGCGACGACGCGGTCCGCGCGGTGCGCGCGGCGCTGGCCCTGCGCGCGGACTGGGAGCGCGGCATGGCCCGCCGGCCCCAGGACGAGCGCTGCGACCTGCGAATCGCGCTGCACTCCACCAAGGCGCTGGTGGGGATGATCGGCACCGAGGCGCGCACGGAGTACAGCGCCGTGGGAGAGGGCATGGGCGTGGCCGGCTGGCTGGCGGCCACCGCGTCCCCCGGCCAGGTGCTGATGACGGGCAAGCTGCTGGCGGCCACCGGGGCGCGCTTCGACGTGATGCCGCTGGGGGAGCGGGTGGTGCGGCCTCCCCGCGACAAGGTGGCGGTTTTCGAGGTGATTGAAGAGGACATGGGCATGCTGACCAACCCCGGTATCCGGTGAGGCGGCCGGCGCGGCCGGTTGACGGGTTGAAGCGGGGGCCCTGCCCGGGGTTCAATGCGCTTCCCGTGGTGGACCCCCGCGCCGCATGAACTCTTCGACCCAGCCCGCCCGATTGCGGCCCTTCCGGCCGCAGCCCTTCGGCCGGTACACGCTCCTGTCGCACCTGGCCACCGGCGGCATGGGGGAGATCTACCTCGCCCGGCTGGAGGGCGCGCAGGGCTTCGAGAAGCTGTGCGTCATCAAGAAGATCCTCCCGCAGTTCGCGGAGGACCAGGACTTCGTCGACCGCTTCGTGGGGGAGGCGCGCACGCTGGTGCGGCTGGGGCACGGCTCCATCGCGCAGGTGCTGGACATGGGCGTGCACGAGGGCGAGGCCTACATGGCCCTCGAGTACGTGGACGGCAAGGACCTGCGCAAGGTGGCCGCGCGCGTGAGGGACCGGCAGACGCCGCTGCCGCTCACGTTCGTGCTCTACGTGATGGGCCGGGTGCTGGACGCGCTCGCGTACGCGCACCGGAAGCGGGACGAGGACGAGAAGGAGCTGAAGCTCGTCCACCGGGACATCTCCCCGCAGAACATCCTCATCTCCTACGAAGGGGAGGTGAAGGTCATCGACTTCGGCCTGGCCAAGAGCCGGCTGTCGGCGGCGAAGACGAACCCCAGCATCATCCTGGGCAAGTTCCTCTACATGTCGCCCGAGCAGGCCCGGCACCAGCCGGTGGACCGCCGCAGCGACCTGTACGCGGTGGGCCTGTGCCTCTACGAGCTCATCTCCGGCAAGAACCCCTTCGACGCGATGCCGCCGGGCGAGCTGATGTCCGCGGTGGCGAACCCGAAGGTGGCGCCGCTCGGTGAGGTGGAGCCGCTGACGCCGCCAGCGGTGTCGCAGCTGGTGGCGAAGGCGCTGGCGGTGGAGCCGGCCCAGCGCTTCCAGACGGCGGAGGACTTCCGGGTGCGCCTGCAGGCGTGCCTGATGGAGATAGACACCAGCGCGGGCCCGGAGAGCGTCAGCCGCTTCATGCGCGACCTGTTCTCCGCGGACTACCAGTCCGAGCGCCGCCTGCTGGCGTCCCTGCGCGAGGTGGCGCGCGACGTGCGCGCCAGCGGCACGTACGAGTCGCTGGGCCCCGCGCCGCGCCCGACGGCGCAGGCGCAAGCGCTGCCGGCGAAGACCATCCGCCTGGAGGGGCCGGTGGAGCCGCTGTCCTTCCACCCCACGCCCCGCAGCCGAGAGGACGGCGGTGGCGCGCGCGACGACGGCGAGACGCGCCCCGGCGTGATGGTGGACGAGTCCACCCGCCCCGCGTTCCCGGTGGAGGCGCTGGAGGAGGCGGCCCGCGCGAAGCTGCGGCCCCAGCCCCGCGTCGTCGGAGCCGTCGCCCACGGTGGAGGTCCGCCAGGACGCGATGGAGCGGCCCACCATCCTGGAGGGGCTGCCGGCCATCCGGCTGCCTTCG
>NZ_JBKGHJ010000164.1:0-16011 GCF_046520365.1 Corallococcus sp. 4LFB | reverse complement strand
CGCCGGATGCGCCAGCGCCTTCAGCCGCTCCGCCGCCCGCACCCGCGCCGCCGCGTCCGCCGCCGACAGCTCCCGCACGGAGAACCCGAACAGCGTCTCATCCGTCGTGCTGCCCGCGTGCCCCGACAGCTCCGCCATCTGCTCCGGGCTCACCCGCAGGCGGCCCTCGCTCTGCAGCCGCTGCGCCTCGCGCGCCACCGGCGACAGCCCTGAATCCGCCGCGCCCGAGGACACCGCATGCGCTCGCGGAGGAATGGGCGCCGCGGGGCGCTCCGTCCACGGCACGATCGGATCATGGGACTTCAGCGGCACCGCGGGCCCGCTGTACGGCGCGCGCACCGCCGGCACGTCCCCGCGGAGGATCACCTCGCTGCGCAGCTGCGAGATGAACGACGCCAGGTCGAATCCCAGCTCGTCGGCGTCGTCGTCCACCACCGCGCGCGCCTGCCCGGAGGAGTGGATCCGGCTCGCGTCCAGCAGCTTCGCCATCAGCTGGTCCCGCTCCAGCCGCAGCGCGTGGTTGACCCGCGTCAGCTCCTCGCGCTCCGCCTGCGCGCGGCCGCTCTTCACCTCCAGCTCGGCCACCTCCCGGCGCAGGTCCAGCTCACGCTGGTGCCCCTCCGCCAGGTCCTCCCTGAGGTGCGAAAGCTCGTCGCGCGCGGACGCCAGCTCGCCATGCAACTGCTGCGCACGGGCCTCGAAGTAGACGATCTTTTCGAGTGCGCTCTTGAGCAGCGCGTCCGGACGCTCGTCACTCACGACTGGCTCTGGCCTCCCCGCGAAGGCGCTCGGCGGCGCTCCCCGGTTCGCGACACCGAAGGGACTCCCCGGCTTCCCGGCTCATCGCCGGGGCGGGCACCTTATGTCAGCCCTACGTGCTACGTAAACCACGGAAACACCAGGGGTTTTCCCCCGCCGGGACACGCTGTGATTGACAACGCCGCCCAGGCCGATTTTTCGGCCTCGCGCCCGCGTGCACGCATGGTCCAATGCGCGTCATGGCCCCTTCGCGCATCGACACCGCCGTCACCCGGATGTTGGGCATCCGCTATCCCATCATCGCCGCGCCCATGTTCCTGGTGTCCAACGCCGCGCTGCTGGAGGCCGCCGGACGCGCGGGCGCCATCGGCGCGGTGCCGTCGCTCAACTACCGCACCGCGCAGGCGTACCGGGACTTCCTCGACACGTTCCCCAAGGACGTGCCCTTCGGCGTGAACCTCATCCTCAAGTGGGCCGAGCGCCTGGAGGAGGACGTGGCCGCGACGGTGGCGCGACAGGTGCCGCTGGTCATCACCAGCCTGGGCGACCCCACGCCCATCGTGGAGCGCGTGCACGCGTACGGCGGCAAGGTGTGGAGCGACGTGATTTCGCTGCGCCACGCGGAGAAGGCCGCGAAGGCCGGCGTGGACGCGCTCGTCGCCGTGGGCAGCGGCGCGGGCGGCCACGCGGGCAACCTGAGCCCCCTGGTGCTGGGGCCGTGGCTCAAGGCGGAGCTGGGCGTGCCGGTGGTGCTCGCGGGCGCGCTGTCCACAGGGCGCCACCTGGCCGCGACGCTCGCGCTGGGGCTGGATGGCGCGTACGTGGGCACGCGCTTCCTGGCCACGGAGGAGGCGGGCGCCGCGCCCGACTACAAGCAGGCGCTGGTGGACTCGAACCCGGAGGACCTGGAGTACACGAAGGAGGTGACGGGCGTGCACGGCAACTTCATCAAGAGCGCGCTGGAGCGCTTCCGCGCGGGCCAGGGCAAGGCGTGGAAGGACACCTGGAGCGCGGGCCAGGGCGTGGCCTTCGTGAAGGACGTGCTGCCCGCCGCCACCGTCGTCGAGCGCATGGTGCGCGAGTACTCCGAAGCACGCGCCGCGCTGCCGTCCGAATCCTGAAGCAGCGCTGAAGCGGCTCCGGGTGTGAAGGCCCCGCTTCCGGCCACGTCCCGCCGGAAGCGCGCGGTCTCCCCGGACCCTCGCGAAACCGTCTCCCAGCCCACGAAGCAACCTGGCACGTCGGGCGACCTCGCACGGCCTTCCCGTGACGTCATGGGAGGGGCGCGAGCGCGCCTGCCTACCACCCCGGTTCGACGCGCGAAGCACCCGCGGAAAAATCACCCGGGAAGCCTTGCGAAACGCGTGCGCGAGAACGGCGGAAACGGCGGATTGTCGCGGGTTTGCGGGCCCTGTCCGAACGCCCGGAGATGTCAGACCCCACTCGTAATCTGTGTCTCACGAGGTCACGCACAGCAGCGACTTCTCCCCGGTACCTCTCCGTCTGAAAAGCGGGGGGAGAAGCTCCTCTTTCGACAGGTTTTCCACGCCATGGAACAACGACTGGCAACCCTCATTGGAAACGCGGTGCGAGTGGCCCGGCAGCGGCTGGAGCTGACGCAGGCCGATGTCGCCGAGCGCGTTGGCATCGCCACCGAGGTGTACGGGCGGCTGGAGCGCGGGCACATGCTGCCCAGCGTGCGGACGTTGCGGAAGCTGTGCCTGGTGCTCAGCTGCTCGTCGGACGTGCTGCTGGGGTTGAGCGCGACGGCGGCGGTGACGGAGGACGGCGCGCCGCAGCTCGCGGAGGACCCGCCGGAGTACCGCGAGCGTCCCGAGGTGCGCCGCCTCATGCGCACCGTGCGCAAGCTGGACTCCCCGCGCCTGCGCCTCTTGGGTCAGGTCGCGCACGCGCTGGAGCGATGAAGCGCTGGGGCGCTACTCCGCCGCGGGCTCCGCGTTCGCGTCCACGGGAGCGGGGGCTTCGCGGTGGACAGGGGGGGATGAAGTGCCGGCGACGGGCAGCCGGAGGATGAAGCGCGCACCGCCTTCCGCGCGGTTCTCCGCCTCCAGGGTGCCGCCCGCGCGCGCCACGTAGTCGCGGCAGAGCGCCAGGCCCAGGCCGGTGCCCTTGCCGGGCGGCTTGGTGGTGAAGAAGGGCTCGAAGAGGCGCGGCAGCGCGGCCTCCGGGATGCCCGGCCCGTTGTCCTCCACCTCCACCCGCACGCGGCCGTCGTCCATGCGCGCGCGCAGCATCACGTGCGCGGGCTTGCTGGAGCGGGCGGCCTCCAGCGCGTCCGCGGCGTTGAGCAGCAGGTTCACCAGCACCTGCACCAGGTGGCGGGCCGTGACGCGCGCGGGGGCCAGCCCCGGCGTGACGTCGCGCTCCACCACGCCCAGGCTGCGCAGCCGCACCGAGGCCAGCCGCTGCGCCTCGGCCAGCGTCTCCGCGACGTCGCAGGACTCCGCGCCGTCGGGGGCCTCGCGGGAGAACAGGCGCAGGTCGGTGACGATCTGCTGGATGCGCAGCACGCCCTGCTGCGTTTCATCCAGCACGCGCCGCACGTCCTCCAGGTCGTCGGGGGCGCCGTGCGCCCATTCCTCCTGGAGGTAGTGCAGGTTCGACTTCACGTACGCGAGCGGGTTGTTCACCTCGTGGGCCACGCCCGCGGCCAGCTGCCCCACCACCACCAGCCGCTCCACCTCCGCGCGCTGGCGCTCCACGCGCGCGCGGCGCGACTCGCTCTCCGCCAGCCGCCGCAGGGCCTCCACGCGCTCCAGGTGCGCGGTGCGCTCCGCGGCGCGCAGCTTGCGGAAGGCCTCCGCGCCGTGCGCGGACACCGCGAACACGAAGACGAGCTGATGCACTGGCTGACGAACACCGTCCAGGGCACGCGCGCCAGCCACGTCATCAGCACCACCGCCGCCAGCGTGCCGCCGATGGCGGACCACACCGGCAGCCGCTGGCCCGGGACGAAGACGGCGACGAAGAGGGGCACCGTGTAGAACGAGGGGAACAGCGGGCTCGCCAGGCCGCCGGTGAGCTGGATGCACACGGTGAGCGCCGTCAGGCTGACGGTGCCCGCCGCGATGCCGCTGAACGGCGGGCGCAGCCACCCGGCCCCCACGGCCGCCCCCAGCACGAAGAACGTCCCGGCCCACGCCAGCTGCACCGCCAGGAAGTCGGCGCGGAAGCCGCCCAGCATCAGCGGATGCGGCAGCGAGCCCAGCGCGATGAGCAGCGCGCACAGCCAATACGTGCGCCGCCGGACCCGCTGACGGGCCCGGACCTCCGCGTCCGCGGCGTCCCACGCTCTGGCGGCCGGGAGCGTCACTCCAGCCCGGTCCGCCCGCGCGCGCCACGAGGCGTGAAGTCCAGCGTCATGGCGAGTCCTCCCGTGGACGGCTCAATCGCCGGGACTTCCCCAACCGCACCGCGTCCCGTCCCCGTTTCTTCGCCTGTCCGCCGCCGGAGGGCAAGATGGGGTCCGGACACACCGCGCGAAGCCGACACCCGCGGCACTCGGCGCCGCTCCACACCGCGTCAAAGAGGGCGGTCGTCCGGTCGATGGTGTCGAAGTCCTCGGTCACGAAGCCCATCTCGAAGTTGCGGACGTCATCGCCCTTGGCGCCCAGTCCCGCGCCGGTGAGGTTGGCACTTCCCAGGTAGACCCAGGCGCCATCCACCACCACCGCCTTGAAGTGCACGCGCGGGCACACCTTCAGTTCCAGCCCGCCCTTCACCAGCCGGGAGCGGGCGTCGAACGCGGCCCGGAACGGCCGGCTGGGCAGCTCCGCGTGCAACAGCCGCAGCGCCACGCCCCGGGCGGCCAGCCCGTCCAGCACCTCCAGGAGCGGCACGAACGCCCCCTTGGAGCGCTCCACGTACATGGCCTTCACGTTGGCGGTGGCCATCCACACCGACTCGCGCGCGTGGGCCAGCTTGCGCAGCACGACCTCCCGGTACAGCGCGCTCCCCGACAGCAGCTCCGCGTCGATGGGCCTCATCATGTCACCCAGCGTCGCACACGCGATTACACGGCGCCATCCCCCTGCCCCCTCGGGCTGTCCGCCGGTGGAAGGAGGACGGCGCGGCGGCTTGACCGATGACCGGGGGTCATTTAACTCCGGGTCATGGCGGGAGCACTGGCCGCGAAGCGGGTCATTCCGCTGCGGGCGCGGCGGGACGAGGACAAGGAAGCGCGGCGGCGGGAGCTGCTGGACGCGGCGCGCGCGCTGTTCGAGGCGACGTCCTTCGCCCAGGTGAAGATGGCGGACGTCGCGGCGCGCACGGGCTTGGCGAAGGGGACGGTGTTCCTCTACTTCCCGACGAAGGAGGCGCTGTTCCTGGCGCTCCTGGACGACCTGCTCGCCGCGTGGTTCGCGAAGCTGAACAGGCGCCTGGCCCAGGGCGGCACGTGGACGGGCCACCAGCTGGCGTGCGCGGTGGCCGGGTCGCTGGAGGGGGAGGAGACCTTCACGCGGCTGCTGGCGCTGATGCAGACGGTGCTGGAGCAGAACGTGACCGTGGCGCAGACGCAGGCGTTCAAGGAGCGCGTGCTGGTGGCCATGGGGACGACGGCGGCGCTGCTCCAGGCGCGGCTGCCCTTCCTCACGCCGGAAACCGCGGGCCAGCTCATCCGCCACGTGCACGCGCTGGTGACGGGCCTGCGGCAGATGGCGGACATCGCGCCCGTGGCGCGCGAGGTACTGACGCTGCCGCACATGGCGCCCCTGCGCGTGGACTTCACCGCCGAATTGACGGCGGCCATCACCACCCTTCTTCGCGGGCTCGAGGCCCGCTGAGCCACCTTTCACAGTCTCTAGAAACGGAGCTTTGTCATGCTGGAAGCCGTCGCGTCCCTCCTCCCCCAGGCCTCGGCCGAAGTGGACCGCATCCGCGCGGTGTTCGAGTCGCAGCGCGCGAACCGCTGGAACCTGTCGCGCAGCACTCCCGCGGAGCGCATCGCGAGGCTGCGCAAGCTGCGCGAGGCCATCATCGCGCGGCGCGAGCCGCTGGCGGAGGCCATCCACCAGGACTTCCGCAAGCCGGCGGTGGAGGTGGAGCTGACGGAGGTGCACCCCACGCTGGAGGAGCTGAACCACACGGTGAAGCACCTGAAGGCGTGGATGAAGCCCAAGCGGGTGGCGACGCCGCTGACGCTCAAGGGCGCGTCCAGCCACGTGCGCTCCGAGGCGAAGGGCGTGGTGCTCATCCTGTCGCCGTGGAACTACCCGTTCCAGTTGCTGGTGGCGCCGCTCATCGCGGCCATCGCCGCGGGCAACGCGGTGATGCTCAAGCCCAGTGAGAAGACGCCGCACACGTCGCGCTTCCTGGCGCAGCTGCTGCGGGACGTGTTCCCGGAGAACGAGGTGGCGGTGTTCGAGGGCGGCGCGGAGGTGGCGGAGGCGCTGCTCCAGCACCCGTTCGACCACTTCTTCTTCACGGGCAACCCGCACATCGGCCGCAAGGTGATGGCGGCGGCGACGAAGTTCCTCTCCAGCGTGACGCTGGAATTGGGCGGCAAGTCGCCGGTCATCATCGACGCGTCGGCGAACCTGAAGGCGGCGGCGGAGGCGCTGGCGTGGGGCAAGTTCGTCAACGCGGGCCAGACGTGCGTGGCGCCGGACTACCTCTACGTGCCCGCGTCGAAGCAGCAGGCGTTCCTGGAGGCCTTCAAGGCGGTGCTGGCGCGCTTCTACGGGGAGACGGAGGCGGAGCGTCAGGCGAGCCCGGACTTCGCGCGCGTGGTGGACCCGGCGGCGTGGAGGCGGCTCAAGGAGGTGCTCGACCGCACGGTCGCCGCGGGGGCGAAGGTGGAGGCGGGTGGCACGGCGGACGGGCCGTCGCGGTACGTGGCACCCACGGTGTTGTCCGGGGTGACGACGAAGATGCCCATCATGGAGGGTGAAATCTTCGGGCCGGTGTTGCCGGTGCTGACGTACGAGCGGCGCGAGGAGGTCTACGCGCACATCAACGAAGGCGGGAAGCCGCTGGCGCTGTACGTGTTCTCCCAGGACTCCAAGATGGTGGAGGAGGTGCTCCAGCACACGACGTCGGGCGGGGTGGTGGTGAACAACGTGCTCATCCACGTGGCGAACCCGAACCTGCCGTTTGGCGGGGTGGGGATGAGCGGGCTGGGGAACTACCACGGGCACTACGGCTTCAAGACGTTCAGCCATGAGCGGGCGGTGATGGTCCAGTGGATGAAGTCGCTGGCTGCCGTGTTCTTCCCGCCGTATCGGGGAAAGGCCCAGGAATGGGCCTCCCGCGCGACCCGGATGCTGGAGTAGGCACGGGCGAGGGAAAGAGGAGCCGGCATGCGCGTGGTGTCAGTGGAGGAGGCCCTGGTCCCCGGAGACCTGCAGGCGGTGTTCGACCGCCTCCAGGCGCGCCGCTGGGAGCTGGCGAAGACGGGGCCGAAGGAGCGCCTCGCGCGGCTGGAGAAGCTCAAGGCGCTGCTCCTGGAGCGGCGCGAGGAGCTGGCGGACGCGCTGTACGAGGACTTCCACAAGCCGCCCGCGGAGGTGGAGGCGACGGAGATATTGCCCGTGCTGCTGGAGCTGGCGCACGTGCAGAAGCACCTGAAGGCGTGGATGAAGCCGCGCAAGGTGGGGGCACCGCTGCTGCTGGCGGGCACGAAGAGCGAGGTGCACCCGGAGCCCCGGGGCGTGGTGCTCATCCTGGCCCCGTGGAACTACCCGTTCCACCTGCTGGTGTCGCCGCTGGTGGCGGCGGTGGCGGCGGGCAATGCCGTGCTGTGCAAGCCGAGCGAGAAGACGCCGGGCACGGCGCGCTTCCTGGCGCAGCTGCTGCGGGACGTCTTTCCCCAGGACGAGGTGGCGCTGGTGGAGGGCGGGCCGGAGGTGGGCGAGGCGCTGCTGCGGCTGCCCTTCGACCACTTCTTCTTCACCGGCGGGCCGCGCGTGGGCCGTCGCGTGATGGAGGCGGCGGCGCGGCACCTGGCGGGGGTGACGCTGGAGCTGGGTGGGAAGTCGCCGGTCGTCGTGGATGCGTCGGCGGACGTGGACGCGGCGGCGGAGCGGATTGTCTGGGGGAAGTTCCTGAACGCGGGGCAGACGTGCATCGCGCCGGACCACGTCTGGGTGCACGCATCGAAGGAGGAGGCGCTGCTGGCGGGGATGAAGGCCGCGCTGGAGCGCTTCTACGGAAAGACGGAGGAGGCGCGGCGCGCGACGCCGGACTTCTGCCGGATGGTGGATGACGGCGCGTTCAAGCGCGTGTGCCGGTTGCTGGACGAATCCGTGGCGGGAGGGGCGCGGGTGGTGGCGGGAGGCGGCGTGCACGCGGAGACGCGCTACATCGCGCCCACGGTGCTGGCGGACGTGACGCCGGAGTCGGCGGTGATGGACGAGGAGATCTTCGGGCCGCTGTTGCCGGTGCTGCGCTTCGAGTCACTGGATGAGGTGGTGACGCAGGTGCGCGCGGAAGGCAAGCCGCTGGCCATGTATGTCTTCAGCCAGGAAGAGGTCCCGGTGGAGCGCCTGCTGAAGGAGACGAGCGCCGGCGGCACGGTGGTGAACAACGTGGTGTTGCACAACGTGAACCCGCACCTGCCGTTTGGTGGCGTGGGCCAGAGCGGCCTGGGCGCGTATCACGGCGAGGCGGGCTTCAAGGCCTTCAGCCACGAACGCGCGGTGGTGCGCCAGGGCCGCACGTCCTTCGCGAACCTCTTCTTCCCGCCCTACCGGGGCAAGGCCCAGCGCCTGGCACGGCTCGCGAGCAAGCTGTTCGAGTAGCCTCCTCGAACATGAGCTGGAGCGCCATCAACCTGCGCGGTGCCGCGAGCCTCTCAAGGGTCGCCAACATCTACGAAGTGCAGGACCTCCGCGTCCCGAGCACCCGGTACAAGATCAAGGTCCTGGAGCGGGACGGCGACTTTCTCGCGGTGCCGAACCTGTGCGTGAAGACGCGGACCGGGGAACCGGACTGGACCACGGGGCTTGGCCGAACAGAGCTGGAGGCGCTAGCGGACGCGATAGCGCGCATGGGCGAGGCCCTGGGCGCCGCGGAGCGTCTGACCCCGGACGACTTCGAGTGGAGTGACCCGCGCGATTTCTGAGGGGCCGTGGCCCTGGCAGGAAACGGGCGGGACGCGGCGTCGTGTGCGACACGAACAACATCGAGCCCTCGTTGCCCGCACATCCGATGACCCGTAGGCTCTACAACGGCCTTCCTGGACGAGGTTTCCAATGCCAACCCATAGGACGTCGTGGGCCCTCCTGGCTGGAGCCACTGGAGTCATGTTGACCGGGCATTGGATGAGTTCGGTGAGTCCGGCCGCGTCGGAAACATCGTCACCGGATGCGTCGGTCAGCGCGCCCCAGAAAGCCCGTCCCATCCCTCTGTTCGCGCGACTTCGCCGTGGCATGACACGAGCCGAAGCGGAAGCGCTCGCACAAAACGTCACACTGGGCGGATACCCGGCGAAGCTGACCTACGACTTTCCCTTCAATGAAAATCTGGAGACCATCGGGATCGCGGTCGTTCGCCGAAATGCGCACTGCGCAACGGCGTTCAAGGCCCTCCACGATGAGGCCGTTTCCGTTCTTGGCTCTCCCACCTCCACCAACCGTCGGGTGCAAGGAAGGCAGTGCGAAGACTGGACCCTCAGTGGCTCAGTGATTCGCATCTGCTGCGGACACGTCGGTCCGGAGGATGGAGGAACCGGCTGGATGATCCTGACAGCGTTGAAGTTCACTCCTCAACCTCAAGAGGAGTCCGACTTCCGAGACGTGATCCACTGAAACAAAGGCGCCCAGAGCGTCTCCACGCCCTGGGCGTCCGTCACCTCAGCTGCGCAGGCCCGGCGCTTCCTGGCCCGTGCGTGCGACGTACTCCGTGTAGCCGCCGCCGTACTTGTGGATGCCGTCCGGCGTCAGCTCCAGCACGCGGTTGGACAGCGCTCCCAGGAAGTGCCGGTCGTGGGACACGAACAGCATCGTGCCCTCGTAGCGCGACAGCGCCGTGATCAGCATCTCCTTCGTGCCCATGTCCAGGTGGTTCGTGGGCTCGTCCAGCACCAGGAAGTTCGGCGGTCGTAGAGCATCTGCGCCATCACCAGACGCGCCTTCTCTCCTCCCGACAGCACCCGGCACTTCTTCTCCACCTCGTCGCCGCTGAACCCGAAGCAGCCCGCCAGCGCCCTCAACGAGCCCTGCCCCGCCCGCGGGAACGCGTCCGACAGCTGCTCGAAGACCGTCTTCTCTCCGTCCAGCAGGTCCATCGCGTGCTGCGCGAAGTAGCCCATCTTCACGCTGCCACCCAGCGCCACCGTGCCCTCATCCGGCTGCGTCGTGCCCGTCACCAGCTTGAGCAGCGTGGACTTGCCCGCGCCGTTCACGCCCATCACGCACCAGCGCTCCGCGCGGCGCACCAGGAAGTCCAGGCCGTCGTAGATGGTCCGCTTGCCGTAGCCCTTGCAGACGTTCTTCAGGTTCACCACGTCGTCACCCGAACGCGGCGGCGGCTGGAACTCGAAGAGCACCGTGGAGCGGCGCTTGGGCGGCTCCACCTTCTCGATCTTCTCCAGCTTCTTCACCCGGCTCTGCACCTGCGCGGCGTGCGACGCGCGGGCCTTGAACCGCTCGATGAACTTGATCTCCTTCGCGAGCATCGCCTGCTGACGCTCGTACTGCGCCTGCTGCTGCGCCTCGTTCTGCGCGCGCTGGCCCTCGTAGAAGTCGTAGTTGCCCGAGTACGTCGTCAGCGAACCGCCGTCGATCTCCACCACCTTCGTCACGATGCGGTTCATGAACTCGCGATCGTGCGACGTCATCAGCAGCGCGCCCTCGTACCCCTTGAGGAAGCCCTCCAGCCAGATGAGCGACTCCAGGTCCAGGTGGTTGGAGGGCTCGTCCAGGAACATGGCGTCCGGCCGCATCAGGAGGATGCGGGCCAGGGCCACGCGCATCTTCCAGCCGCCCGACAGCTTGCCCACGTCGCCGTCCATCATCTCTTCGCTGAAGCCCAGGCCCGCCAGAATCTCCCGCGCGCGGCCCTCCAGCGCGTACCCGCCCAGCTCCTCGAAGCGCCCCTGCGCGACGCCGTAGCGCTCGACGAGCTTCTCCATGTTGTCCGCCTGGTCGGGGTCCCCCATGGCGGCCTCCAGCTCCTTCATCTCCGCCGCGACCTTGCTCACCGGGCCCGCGCCATCCATGACCTCGGTGACCGCGCTGCGGCCGTCCATCTCACCGACGTCCTGGCTGAAGTAGCCAATGGTGACGCCGCGGTCGATGGAGACCTGTCCCTCGTCCGGGTACTCCTGGCCGGTCATCATCCGGAACAGCGTCGTCTTGCCCGCGCCGTTCGGGCCCACCAGGCCCACCTTTTCGCCCTTGTGGAGCGCGGCCGACGCCTCGATGAAGAGGATCTGCTGACCGTGTTGCTTGCCAATGTTGTCGAGACGGATCATGTGCGTACCGAAAGGGCCCGGGGAATCAGGCGGCGCGTCCTTATGCCATGAGCCGCCCGCCGGAGGGATGCTTCCGAACCCCCATCGCTCCCCGTTCCATCCACGCACCCAGGCAGGCAGGCCCCCGCCCGGGATTCCGCCCGGCGTGAAACCCGAGACTCGGGCCTCCTCAGGCGTCCCGGTGCACGGTGCCCGGGGAGAACGCCGGGGTGCAGATGGCCACGTACTCCGCGCCCTCCTCCTCGGGGGTGCTGTAGCGGACCCACTCGCCGGGCTCGCACACCACCGTCTGGCCGGCGTGCACGTCCATCACCCCGCCCTTGTGCTCCACCCGCAGCGTGCCCGCGAGCACCAGGGTGATTTCACGGAACTCCGGCGTCTGGCCCGGCTCCTCCCACCCGCCCGGGCTGCGCATGTGGGCCACGCTGATGTTCGACGTCTTGGAGGTCACCCGCCCCACGTACTCGTCGATGAGCTTCGGCTTGTTGCCCACCGCCGTCACACGGTTGGGCTTGGGGATGAGCGTGGGCATGCGGAAGGCTCCAGGTGCAGGGACCACGAAGGGAAGCAGCGGCCGTCCCTACCCTACCAGCGCGTGGCATAGAGTGCCGCCGTGCTGACCGTCGACAACCATCCCCTCCTCGACCTCATCGCCTTCACGTCCTCCTTCCCTGCTCCCCTGGGGGACCTGCCCGCGCCCGGCTGGCTGCAGGCCCTGCTGAAGCCCGGCGCCACCGCGCCCGTCCAGAGCGACGACGCCGTGCGGGGCGCCGTGCGCGACCTGCTCCGCCATGGAGGCTACAAGCCCACGGGCCGGGGCAAGCCCGCGTCCGAGTACCTGGTGCGGGCCTCCGGCGACGGCACCCTGGGCACCATCAACGCCGCGGTGGACGCGTGCAACGCCGTCTCGCTGCACAGCGGCCTGCCCATCAGCGTCGTGGACCTGGACCGCGCGCAGGCGCCGTTCCGCGTCTCCACCGCCATCCAGGGCGACCACTACGTCTTCAACGCGTCGGGGCAGACCATCGACCTGGAGGGCCTGCTGTGCCTCTTCGACGCGCAGGGCCCGTGCGCCAACGCGGTGAAGGACGCCCAGCGCACCAAGACGGACGCCACCACGCGCCGCACCCTCACGCTGCTGTGGGGGACGAAGGAGCTGAAGGGCCACACCGAGCGCGCCTTCACCTGGTACCGGGAGTTGCTGGAGCGCCTGGGCGCCACCGTCGAGCCCGTGCGCTGAGGCCCCCTACCGGGGCTTCAACTCCAGCCCGTCCAGGATGCGCTCCACCACGACGTCCGGCGGCGGCGTCACGTCCACGGTGAAGGCGTCCCGGGGCACCTCCAGCGTCTGCAGCTGACTGGCCAGCAGCGACGCCGGCATGAAGTGCCCCAGGCGCTTCTGGAGCCGCTCGCGGATGACGGCCGCGGGCGCGTGCAGGTACACCCAGCGCTCGCGCTCGGCGTCCACGGTGAGCCTGGCGCGGTAGAGCTCCTTGAGCCCGGAGAACGCCAGCACCAGGTCCTCGTGCCCGTCCAGCGCCTTCTCCATCCGCGCTCGCAACAGCTCCAGCCAGGGCTGCCGGTCCACGTCCGTCAGCGCCGTGCCCGCGGCCATCTTCCGACGGTTCTCCACCGAGTGCAGGTCGTCCGCGTCCACGAACGTCCACCCCATCCGGTCCGCGAGCGCCCGGCCCACCGTGGACTTCCCGGTGCCTGAAACGCCCATCACGATGACCACCATGCCGTTGCCGCCTCCCACGGACTCGAGCGCCCGCTCATGCCGCGGCCGTCCCGCGCCCGGCGCCACGCGAGCAGCATGTCCGGTGACACACCGAAGCTCCCGGGATAACGGAGGGCGAGCGTCCGCTGTCCAACGCCCTCGCGCCCGGGCCCACCATGCCTTCCACGTCGCGGCGGAGGAATCGCTACCTTCGTTCCCATCATGACTTCCGTGGGAGCCCCCCCCGGCCGGCGCGCGTCCGGCTCCTCCTGTGCAGTGGCCTGCTGACCCTGCTGACCCTGGCGGCCTGCCGCGACCCCGACGCCGCGGCCGGCACCGCCCTCTTCGTCACCACCGAGTTCGAGCCCTCGCTGAGCCTCACCCGGCTGCGCGTCTCCGGCACGGCGGACGGCGCGGCGGTGCCCACCACGCTCCTGCCAGAGGACTCCAGCCGCGAGCTCCAGAACGGCGAGACCTTCCGCGTCCTCCTGGACGGCGCCGCCGACGGCACCCAGGCCACCGTCCGCGTGGAGGGCCTGCGCGGCGACGCCACGGTCGCCACGGGCGAGGCCACCGCCAGCGTGCGCGACGGCTACGAGGTGGAGGTCACCGTGCGGCTCACCTCCGGCCCCACCCCCGACGGCGGCACGGACACCTTCTGCCTGGACTGTCCGGACGGCTGCTGCCGCGACGGCTTCTGCACGGCGCGCACGTTCCGCACCTGCGGTGTGGGCGGCGTCGCCTGCGAGGCCTGCGACGCGGACCGCACCGACACCTGCACTCCGCGGGGCACCTGCGGCTGCGGCACCGGCCCGGCCTGTGGCCTCAACGCGGACCGCTGCAGCGGAGGCAAGTGCCTGTGCGGCAGCAACAGCGCGTGCGGCCCGGGCCTGGCGTGCGTCGGCGGCTCCTGCCGCTGCGACCCCACCACCTGCAACGGCTGCTGCGAGGGCAACAGCTGCATCCCCGCGCCCAACAAGAACCAGTGCGGCAAGGGCGGCGCCACCTGCAAGAAGTGCGATAAGAAGTGCAACCCGGACGGCACCTGCGACTGAGGGCGCGCGCTACCGCACGGTGAACGGGCGCGAGCTCCCCGAGTACGGGTGCACGCGCCCGTCCCAGCCGGACTTCCAGTTGCCCTCGTGCACCAGCCGGTAGGTGCCCGGCGGCGTGTCCAGCGGGATGGGCCAGTCGATTCTCACGTGCGAGCACGCGAGCGTGGGCACGCAGTACTCGCGCTCCCAGTGGTACAGCGCGCCGCCCTCCCCGTCGTGCGCCACGTCCCGCCACGTGCCGTCCGCCTGCCGCCGCTGCACGCGCAGGTAGGTGCCGCCCTGCTTCAGGTCGTTGCGCGGGTGGCCGCCCCAGAAGGTGACGCTCGCCGTGTCTCCCCGCGCGTACGACGCCTTCGCCTCCTGCGCGACGGCGCCGAAGTCCACCCAGAGCAGCTTGTCGTCGAACACCACGCCGGGCTGCAGGCCCACCACCGCCTTGCGCAGGTCGCGCGGCGTGGGCCCGGGCGGCACGGACGTCCCTTCGCGCAAGCTGGCCGCGAGCCCCGCGAAGGACTGCTGGAGCGCCGCCAGCGTCCAGGGGCCGAAGTGCGTGGACGCGCCCTCGTAGTCCTGGCGCGCGTACTCCTCGCGCGTGGCCACGTAGCCCGAGTAGGCATTGGCCGGCCCCACGATGACCACATCCGTCACGCCCGCGCCCTGCAGCTGCGCGCGCACCGTGTCGCGCAGCCGCCGGCCCGCCATGGTGGTCAGCTCGAAGGGCACCGCCACCAGCGCCAGCGGCCCCACCGTCACCAGTTGCAGCGGCAGCACCTCCGGCGACCACGGGTAGGGCTTCATGGCGCCCATCTCCAGGACGATGGGCTTCTCCCCCTGGCAGGGCGTGGTGACGGCGGCGCAGGAGAACTGGCTCCACACGTCGTGCACGGACTCGCACGTGGCGCCTTCCGCACCGAAGCCGGGCCCGTCCTCCGCGCCCGCGATCATGGACAGGCCGATGGCCGCCGGACAGGTGCGGTGCGCGCTGCCGTCCGCGTACGCGGGCGCGACGTCCACCGCGTCCATCTTCACGTAGGCGTGCCGGTAGTCCACGCCGCCCATCACGGGCATGGCGGCGGTGGCCCACAGGTGGGCGGCGAAGTCGTACTGCTTCTTCGCGGACAGGGCCGCGTCCTCGAAGTCGTTCGCCCCGCCGCCGTTCGTGCCGCCCAGGATGTTGGGCGTGACGTCCCCCTCGTTCGAGTTGGCGAAGGCCGCGACGAAGGTGTCCGGGCCTCCGGGCGTCAGCCCGCCCCGCCCCACCTCGAACGCGTGCGCCGCGAGCCCCTTGTTGTCGCCGCTGATGTAGTGGTTCGTGTTGCCGAAGGACGTGGCGTGCACCGCGAACCAGTTGATGAGCCCCAGCTCGCGCCCGTCCGCACCCGTCATCCGCAGCAGCGTCATGCGGGTGTCCACGTTGTCGGGGTAGCGGGCGCGCTCGGCCTCCGGGTTGCGCAGGTAGGCCTCCGGTGAGCGGTTGGCGCTGGCGCCGCGCAGGTCGCCCGACGCCAGCCGCAGCGAGCCCTCGGCCAGCCGCGCGTTCGCGCGCACGATGGAGTCCGTGATGCCGGAGACGATGGCCTCGAAGTTCTGGGGCACGAAGCCGAGGCTGGTCAGGTTGTAGAGCGTGTAGTGGCTGAAGCCGCCCGGCCCGGAGTGCGTGTGCGTGGCGCTGAGCAGCACGTTGTCGTCGGAGAACGTGTCGCCCAGCTTCGCGCGCAGCCGCTCCACCACCTGCTGCTTCACCGCCTGGAACACCATGCCCAGGTCCGCGCTGACGTAGGCCACGCGCCGGCCGTTGCACGGCGAGGCGATGACGAACGCGCGCGAGTACAGCCGCAGGTGGATGCCCTCCGTCTTCTGGCCCACCTGCCCGTAGCCCATCATCCCCACCTCCGCCGCGGGGCCGGTGATGTCCGAGCGCGCCGCGCCAAGGAGGAAGTTCGCGGAGCCCGCGCACGCGTTGTCCGCCGCCCCGGCCGGAGCGGCCACCGGAGCGGCCGCCGGAGCCTGGGCCGCGCTCGCGGTGGACAGGCGAGGGGGAG
>NZ_JBKGHJ010000163.1:0-16018 GCF_046520365.1 Corallococcus sp. 4LFB | reverse complement strand
CACACGGACGCGCCAGGGCCGTCGCCCGGACCGACACAGGCGGCGGCGCGCCGTGCCTGCGCGCGAGCCACTCCACGACCGCTCGCGCACAGGCGACGGTGGACTCGCAGGCGAGCAGGTGCTCGGCGAGCACGAGGCGCGCCCCGGGATCGGCTTCGGCGGGGGGCAGCGGGGCTGGGGAAGCCACGACCTTACGCTCCGGGTGAAGAGGGACGCGGGGAACGACCGCGTTCCAGCGAGTCTGCGGTGCGGACCTCCGAAAATGCCACCATGATGCGCGCCTCCCCCTCCCAAGGCGTGGCGCGACCCAGGGCCTCCAGGGCCGGGGGGTCGAAGCGCAAGCCCCTGTCCAGCAGGCGGTCCAGCACGTCCACCAGGCTGGCCCCACCAGCCACGCGTTCCACGGGCATGTGACACGTGCTCCTTGGGTCCGCCCGGCGCGGACCTTCAGGTCCAGGGGCCGTTCTAACGCGCCGGCGCCCACGCACCCCAGCCCCCTCCACGCCCGGCCCCTGACTGACCAACACCCGGGGCGGGGCTCTGTTGGGTCGCGTACACCCGACGCCCGGCAGCCGGGCGGGCGGGGCTCGGCAGGCGTGGCTTATGCCCTGGGAGGCGGATTCCTAGCCTTCCGTCATGAACGACGAGCGCCAGCACAAATCCCTCTGGACCGTGACGACGCCGCCCCGGGACTTCCCCACCCTGCCGGGCGACCTGGACGTGGACGTCGCCATCATCGGCGGCGGCATCGCGGGCCTGACGACCGCCTGGCTGCTGAAGCGTGCCGGCAAGAAGGTGGCCGTGCTGGAGATGCACCGCGTCCTCTCCGGCCAGACGGGGCAGACGACGGCGCACCTCACGGAGCTGCTGGACACCCCGTACACCACGCTCCTGAAGGACTTCGGTGAGAAGGGGGCCCACCTGGCCGCGTCCTCCAGCCGGGCCGCCATCGAACAGATTGCGTCGCTGGTGGAGACGCTCTCCATCGACTGCGGCTTCACCCGCGTGCCCGGCTTCCGCTACGCGGAGACGGAGGCCGAGCTGCGGGAGCTGCTGCATGAGGTCTCCGCGGCGCGGCAGGTGGGGCTGCTGGCGTCCTTCATCAAGGAGGTGCCGCTGCCCTTCCCGGTGAAGGGCGCGCTGCGCGTGGAGGATCAAGCGGTGTTCCACCCGCGCCAGTACCTGCTCGCGCTCGCGGACCGCATCCCGGGCGACGGCTGCCACCTCTTCGAGAACACCAAGGTCCTGGACCTCCACGACGGCGCGCCCTGCCGCGTCGTCACGGAGAAGGGCACCGTGACGGCGAGGGCCGTGGTGGAGGCCACCACCACGCCGCTCAACCGCGTGGCCATGCACACCAAGCTCTACCCCTACCGGACCTACGCGGTGGCGGCGCCGCTGGAGGGCCCGCTGGAGCCGGGCCAGTACTACGACAGCCGCGACCCGTATCACTACATCCGCACGCAGCGCGTGGACGGCGCGCCCTACGTCATCGTGGGCGGCGAGGACCACAAGGTGGGCAGCGAGCAGGACACCGCCTCGTGCTTCGCCAGGCTGGAGGCGTACACGCGGGAGCACCTCCCCGTGAAGCGCGTCACCCACCGCTGGTCGGGCCAGGTCATCGAGCCCGCGGACGGCCTGCCCTATATCGGCCGCAACGTGGGCAGCCGCCACGTGTACGTGGCCACGGGCTTCTCCGGCACGGGCATGACGTTCGGCACGCTCGCGGGCATGGTGCTGTCGGACCTCATCCTGGGCAACGAGAGCCCCTACGCCGCGCTGTACGAGCCGGGCCGCGTGAAGCCCAAGGCCGGCGCGAAGGACTTCCTCCAGGAGAACGCGGAGGTGGCCTTCCGCTTCGTCGCGGACCGGCTGTCGAAGCCGGACGGAAAGCACCTGGCGGACGTGAGGCCCGGTGAGGCGAAGATATTGGAGGTGGAGGGCCGCAAGGTGGCCGTGTACCGCGAGGACGACGGCACGGCGCACGCCGTGTCCCCCGTGTGCACGCACCTGGGCTGCCACGTGCACTGGAACACCGCGGAGCGCACCTGGGACTGCCCCTGCCACGGCGGCCGCTTCAGCCCCACCGGCCGCGTGCTCAACGGCCCCGCGGTGAAGGACCTGTCGTCCGTCAAACTTCCGGTGAAGTGAAAAGTGCGGCGGGGTGGGGCTTCCCTTCGGACGAGCCCACCCCCATCTATCCCCACGTCCAAGTCCTTCACGGGGGCACGAATGAACGCGCTGGAGCTGATCAAGCAGCAGCATGAAGAGGTGTCCAAGCTCTTCAAGAAGTACGAGAAGCTGTCCGACGAAGACGATGGGCAGCGCCAGGAGCTGTTCGAGCAGATCGCCGACCGGCTGGGGGCGCACGCGAAGATTGAGGAGCTGTATCTCTATCCGGCGCTCAAGAAGGACGACACGGAGGACGAGCTGCGCGAGGCCGTGGAGGAGCACCTCGCCGTCAAGCGCCTCATCGCGGACCTGCTGGACATGGAGCCGTCGGACGAGGAGTTCGACGCGAAGATGAAGGTCCTCCAGGAGCAGGTGGAGCACCACGTCGAGGAGGAGGAGAAGGACCTCTTCAAGGCGGCGCGGAAGATGCTCACCAAGGATCAGCTCGACGACCTGGGCATCCAGCTGGAGGAGGAATACGACGCCCTGATGGAGGGCGAGCCGCGCAACGACGTGCCGGAGGAGACGGAGCACGCCGCGCCCATCTAGCGCGCCGCGTTCCAGGGCAACACGGGGGTTGCGCGTGGCGTGGGGCCGGGCAGCATGCGGCCCATGCCGCGCGCTCCTGTTTCCGCCCCCGTGTTGCTGCCGGATGCCTTCACGCCCGCCGTGCGCCGCGCCCTCGTGCGCGCGGACCCCACGCTGGGAAGACTCTTCAAGACGGTGGGCCCGTTCCGCATGGAGCTGAGCCCGCTGCACAGCCCCTTCGAGGCGCTGGCGCACTCCATCGTCTACCAGCAGCTCCACGGCCGCGCGGCGGCGACCATCTTCGGCCGCGTCTGCGAGCGCGTGGGCAAGGGCAAGGGCTTCACGCCGCGGAAGCTGCTCGCGCTGCCGGACGCCACGCTGCGCGAGGCCGGGCTGTCCGCGAACAAGCTGCTGGCCATGCAGGACCTGGCGCGCAAGACGGTGGACGGCACGGTGCCGACGCTCGCGCGCGTGCGCCGCATGTCCGACGCGGACCTCATCGAGCACCTCACGCAGGTGCGAGGCATTGGCCAGTGGACCGTGGAGATGCTGCTCATCTTCCGCCTGGGCCGGCCGGACATCCTCCCCGTGGACGACTTCGGCGTGCGCAAGGGCTTCATGGTGCTGCACGGCCTGAAGGAACAGCCCAAGCCCAAGGCGCTGCTGGCGTACGGCGAGCGCTGGCGCCCATACCGCAGCGTGGTGAGCTGGTACCTGTGGCGGGCGGCGGACCTGCCCGTGGGCACCTTCGCACCGCCGGAGGACAGCTAGCCGAGCGAGGGCCGGGAGCGCACCGTCCCTTGTCTTACCGCGTGGCCGTCCTCACCCGTAAGGGAACGGAGGAATCCCGCGCATGCGTGCACTCACCTACCAAGGTCCCTATCGCGTCCAGGTGGAGCAGAAGCCGGACCCTCGCATCGAGCACCCCCAGGACGTCGTGTTGAAGGTGACCCGCTCCGCCATCTGCGGCTCGGACCTGCACCTGTTGCACGGGCTGGTGCCGGACACGCGCGTGGGCTGCACCTTCGGCCATGAGTTCACCGGCGTGGTGGAGGAGGCGGGCAAGGAGGTCGCGCAGCTGAAGAAGGGGGACCGCGTGGTGGTGCCCTTCAACATCTCCTGCGGCACCTGCTTCTACTGCCAGCGCGGCCTCACGGGGAACTGCGAGAACAGCAACCCCGGCAGCGACGTGGCCTCCGGCGTCTACGGCTATTCACACACCACGGGCGGCTTCGACGGCGGGCAGGCGGAGTACGTGCGTGTGCCCTTCGCGGACGTGGGGCCCATGAAGATTCCGGACGACATGGACGAAGAGTCCGTCCTCTTCCTCTCCGACATCCTGCCCACCGGCTACCAGGCCGCGGAGATGGGCGAAATCAAGGGCGGCGAGACGGTGGTGGTGTTCGGCGCGGGCCCGGTGGGCCTCTTCGCGATGAAGTCCGCGTGGCTGATGGGCGCGGGCCGCGTGGTGGCGGTGGACCACGTGCCGTACCGCCTGGAGTTCGCCCGGAAGTTCGCCCACGTGGAGACGGTGAACTTCAAGGAGGTGGACGACATCGTCCTGCACCTCAAGGACCTGTTCGACGGCCGCGGCCCGGACGTCTGCATCGACGCGGTGGGCATGGAGGCCGAAGGGTCGCGCGCGCACCGCGTGCTGGGCCTGGGGCTGAAGCTGGAGGCCGGCGCGCCCACCGTCATCGAGTGGTGCATCAACACCGTGCGCAAGGGCGGCAACGTCTCCATCATCGGCGTGTACGGGCCGCCGTGGAACTTCGTGCCCATTGGCACCGCGATGAACAAGGGGCTCACGCTGCGCATGAACCAGGCGAACACGCGCCGGTACATGCCGCACCTGCTGGAGCACATCCAGAAGGGCCGCATCGACGCGAAGGGCATCATCACCCACCGCTTCCCGCTGGAGCAGGCGCCGGACGCCTACCACCTCTTCGCGCAGAAGCGCGACGGGTGCGTGAAGTGCGTGCTCATGCCGCACGGCCACGCGTGAACGACGGACTTCATCCGCTCTTGGAACAGGAGGCACGCCATGCCCCAGAAGACACCGCAGAGACAGAGCCGCGCGAAGAACGGCGCCCCGAAGTCGCGGACGAAGGCGAAGCCGGCCCGGGCCGTGGACCTGGACCCGGCCAACCGCCCGGGCGTCCCCATGGAGACGGCGCCCAGGCCGCTGGCGGGTGCGCGCGTGCCCATCGCGCTCCAGCACGCGGACGTGCCGGTGTTCAAGCACGCGGGGCGCAAGCAGATGCCGCCGGTGTTCGGCACCGCCCAGCCGCCGAAGGGGCTGAGCGGTCTCTTGCGAAAGGCGGCCTACGCCAAGCCGGACCACAAGCCCGGCCACTGGATGCTGCTGCTCCTGGCGGACCGCGTGGACGTCTGGGAGCACCGGCTGCGGAGGTCCCTTCCATGGGCCGCGCCTTCCGCGGCGGTCCTCGTCGCCGGCCTGATGTGGCGGGCCGCCGGGCGTGAGGCGCGGGCCTTACATGTCCCGGCCGTTGTAGGCGAAGGGCTTGAGCGTGGACAGGTCCACGCCGTCCACGCAGCGCAGGTTGACGGCGAACATGTCCTTGCCGTCCGGACCCTTGCCGGTGGCGTAGGACTCCACGCCGCAGGTGGGGCAGTGCAGGTGGTTGATGACCTTCTTGTTGAACTGGTAGCTCTTCACCACGTCCGCGCCGGAGAGGGACTTGAACTGCTCCGGCGGGACGAACGTCAGCACCGACCCCAGCTTGTGGCAGATGGAGCAGTTGCAGGTCACCACCTGCTGCAGGTCCGTGGTCACCTCGTAGCGGACCTGTCCACAGTGGCAGCCGCCCGTATACGTCTTCATCTCCGCCATGGTGCTTCCTCCGTGCTGCGTGATGCCCGGGCCGGAAGCGCGCTTCCGCCCACCCGGTGCGTGTGGCGCGCATCAATGAACGGAGGCGGCGGGGACCGCAAGCGCGCAGGCGTCCTCCCGGCGCGCTTGCGGCGGTGCGTCACGTCCGTCCGCGTACGTCGTGATGGAGACCCTCCGCACGAAGCGGCGGTCCGTGCGGGCCTGGAAGCCTTCACGATGATGCGGGCCGCGCGACCGCGGGCGCGGGCGCATGGCGGCGCAGGGCGCGAGCAGCGCGAGGAACGCGGCGGACAGCGCGACGCCCAGGAGGAACACGTTCGCGTAGCCCAGGTTGCCGTACCTTGGATCCGCGAGCATCCCGGCAGCGGCCCCGCGGGGGCTTGCCCGCGACCTCCACGCTGGCCAGCAGCGTGAAGTGCGTGGCGCCGATGCGGCGGTCCGTGCGCGACATCATGAACGCGAACATCACCGTGGTGAGCGCGCCGCCGAAGAACTCCCTCGGTGAGCGTGACGCCCAGCACGCCGCGTCGCTGACGCCCGCGCGCGTGAGCAGCACCGCCCCGCGAGCGGCCAACAGCCGCAGCGCGCCGGCTGAGGGCCACCGCCCGGAGCAGCGGCAGGCGCGCGGCGAGCAGCCCTCCGCACGCGGAGCCCAGGAGCGACGCGGCGGTGCCCCACGTTCCCACCCACAACCCAATCCGCGCCGGCGTGTAGCCCGCGTCCACGAGGAAGGGCTTGTAGAGGACGTCGGACATCGTCTCGCCCAGCTTGTACGTGCCGATGAAGAGCAGCAGCCACCCGGTGCCCGGCACGGTGAGCGCGGTCCGGATGCGCGCCCAGAGCGCGGGCCAGTCCAGCCTCGGTGACTCGTGGCCTTCGGCCTCGCGCGGGGGAGGCTCGCGCACGAAGAGGACGACGGTGAAGACGGTCAGGCACAGCGCCGCCATGGCGAGGAACAGCCCGGACCAGCCGATGCGCGCGCTGGCCCACACCAGCAGCCCGCCGCCGGTGAGCATGCCCAGCTTGTAGCCCACGACCTGCGCGGTGTTGCCCGGGCCCAGCTCGTCCGGACGCAGGAGGTCCACCGCGAAGCCGTCCACCGCGATGTCCTGCGTCGCGGCGAAGAGGTTCATCACGAAGATGAGGCCCAAGAGGAGCGGCATCGAGTCCCGGCCCGCCGCGAACGCGGCCCCGGCGCACGCGAGCGCCAGGCCCGCCTGCATGGGCAATATCCACGAACGCCTGCGCCCCACGCGCGCGGAGCCGTAGCGGTCCACCAGCGGCGCCCACAGGGCCTTGAGCATCCACGGCAGGGACAGCGCGCCCGCGAACCCCAGCGCGGCCAGCGACACGCCGCGCGAGCGCAGGTAGACGGGCAGCGCCGTCACCTGGAAGCCGAAGGGCAGCCCCTGCACGAAGTACAGCGCGCACAACAGCCACAGCCGGGACGAGACGCGTCGCATGGTCGTGGCGCGAGCATAGGCACGCCCTCCGCCCTGCGTCGTGGGCCTATACTCGCCCTTCCAGTCACCACCCCCAGGGAGGCGCATGCCGGAGCAAGCCGCAGCCGAGTCGGGACTCATCGTCGTGGAGCTGTCCGCCAGGCACGAGCTGGAGGCGGACCACGTGGACGCGGTGGTGGACGTGAAGGCGTCATCGTTCTTCACCGGCAGCGCGGCCTTCACCAACGCACGCGAGGTGGCCGCGCTGGTGCGCCTCATGGAGGACCTGGGCGTGCCGGCGACGGCCTTCACCCTCCAGTCGGTGCAGGCGGAGACGACGGAGGGGCTGCTCACGCGCTCCTCGTCCGCCCTCTACACGGTGCGCATCCGCCTGGTGGACATGGCCCGGGTAGGGGACGTGCTCGCCGCGCTGTCCGGCCTGAAGCAGGCCACGCTGCGCGAGATGCGCTGGGGCTACACGCATGAGGCGGAGGCCCGGCAGGACTGGCTGGAGGCGCTGGCCCGCGAGTCGGTGAAGAAGGCGCGCCGCGTGGCGGCCGGTCTGGGCGTAACGCTGGCCGGGCTGCACCGCTTCTCCGAGCGCACCTGGGAGTCGCGGGCCTTCGCGAACCCCGGCGGCGCCTACGGAGGCGGGAACGAGGACGTGATGCCCATGGCCCCGTCGGGCAGCTACAGCGTGAAGCGGACGGCCGCGCTGGGCTTCGCCGTGTCCCACCGCAAGAAGGTGCAGGTGATGGCCACGGCGGAGTTCCGCACGCACCCGGCCCCCGAGTCCTGAAGCGCTCGGGGCCGGACGCGCGGCTTCAAGGCGCGGCGCCGGGCGTGTGCTTGAGCACGAGCGCCTCCAGCCGCTGCAGCGCCTTCTCCAGCGTCTCCCACGACGGGCCGAAGGACAGGCGCACGTAGCTGCGGAAGCGGCTGGCCCGCGCGCGGCGCTTGCCGGGGTTCACGTCGAAGAACTCCCCGGGCACGGTGATGACCTGGTGCTCCAGCGCGGCGCGGAAGAAGGCCATGCCGTCGTTGAGCGGCGCGGGCAGCCCGGACAGGTTGCCCCAGACGTAGAACGTCCCGTCCGGCGCCCGGTCCGTGCGGATGCCCAGCCGCTCCAGCCGCGAGTGGAACCTGTCCCGCTTCTCCCGGAACGTATTGTGGATGGCGCGCGTCTCCGCCACCACCGTGTCCTCCTGGAGCAGCGGGATGGCCGCGCGCTGCAGGGGCCGGCTGCCGCCGCCGTCCAGGAAGCTGCCCGCGCTGGAGACCGTGTCGATGACCTGCCTGGGCCCCACCGTCCACGTCATGCGCCAGCCCGGGTAGCGCCAGTTCTTGGTGAGCCCGTCGAAGAGCACCACCGGGTCGCGGTTCACGTCCTCCACGTACCGGGCGGCGCTCTCCACCGGCAGCACGCCCGGGCGGCCCGTCCAGACGTAGTGCGAATAGAACTCGTCGATGAGCAGCGTGCACTCCAGCTCGCGCGCCACGCCCACCCACCGCGCCAGCTCCTCCCCCTGCACCAGCTTGCCGGTGGGGTTGCACGGGTTGGAGAAGAGCAGCGCGGACAGCCCGCGCCCCTGAATCTCCCGGCGCAGGTCGTCGTGCGTGAAGGCGTAGCCGCGCTCGCCCTCCAGCAGGATGGGGATGGCGGTGAACGCCTTGAAGACGTCCAGCAGCTCCTCGTACGCGGTGTAGTCCGGCAGGAAGTGGCCCAGGTTCACCTGCCCCAGGCTGGCCGCGGCGCGGGTGAGGGCCGCCCTGCCGCCGCCGGACAGGCAGACGTTCTCCGCGCTGTACTGGCCAGGCATGCCCTTGCGGTAGAGCCGGTTGTAGAGCCCCGCGATGGCCTCCCGCACCTCCCAGAGGCCCGCGACGGGGGCGTACTCCTGGTCCGCCATGTCCACCGTCACCGCGTTCACGCGCGGCGGGGCACCGGGCAGCTCCCCCGTCTCCGGCTGCCCCTGGCCCAGGTTGCACCAGTCCGGGTCGCCGGGACGGTAGCCGCGGCGCGTGGCCTCGGCGGTGACGAAGATGACGCCCGTGCGGGGCACGGTGCGAAACGCATGCAGGGGGACGCTGTCGCTCACGACGCCCACGCTAGCGCGCCCCCTGCCTCGGCGCAGCCCCTAGCCTTCCAGGGAGGCCCGGAGGAACCAGGCGTGCTTCTCGAACTCGGTGATGATGCCCGTGAAGAGGTCCACCGTGTCGGTGTCCTTGAGGCCCTCCACCGCCGAGCGGCTCTCGCGCAGGCCGGTGAGGTACACCTCGATGCGCTCGGCCAAGAGCTTCACGTGCTCCAGGTCGCGCGAGGTCTCCTGCGGGTACTCCGGCAGGCGGCTGTGCGTGCCCACGTGGCGGCTGGTGCCGTACGCCCGCCCGCCCAGCGTCACCGCGCGCTCCGCGATGGAGTCGTTGTGGTTGGCCAGGCTCACCGCGAACGTTTCGAACAGCGGGTGCAGCGCGGCGAACTGCGGGCCCTTGATGTTCCAGTGGGCCACCTTGATCTGCGAGTGCAGGTCCAGCCCGTCCGCGAGCCGCTCGTTGAGGGTGGCGGCGATGGCGGTGCGGGACTGCTCGGAGAGGGGGCTGGGGCTCTTGTAGAGGGCCATGACGGACACGTTCCTTTCGGGTGAGAGGAAAAGACAGCGCCCCCCGGTGTCATCCACCGGAGGGCGCAATCACAGCTCAGAGATAACGACGAGGGGACTAGGACTCCAGCCCCACCGCCGCCGCGTGGATGACGCTCGCGATGCGGACCGCATCGTGCACGTGCTCCTCGCTCAGGCCGCCTTCCAGCACGACCTTCTCATGCGACTGGATGCACATCTCGCAGCCGTTGATGGCGCTGACCGCGAGGCAGACCAGCTCGAAGTCCACCTTGTTGGTCAGCACCTGGGCCAGCCGGTTCATCCGCAGACCGGCGCGCTTGGTCGCGTACGACTCCTTCCCGACCATGTGACGGAACCGGTAGAAGACGTTGTTCATCGCCATCAGCGAGGCCGCCGCGCGGGCGTCCTCGAGGACCGGCGTGGCCTTGTCGCCCAGGGCCTGCTTCGCCTCGTTGAGGATGGCTTCCTTCAGCCGCTCGTTCCGGGCGGCGAAGGCGCAAGCCACGGCCGTCCCCCAGCGCTGCTCGGGGGTGAGGCTTCCCCCCTCCAGGACGGCGGAGAGGTTGAGGCGGGTGTCCTTGTGGGCGTCCGCGAGTTCGCTGCGGACGACTTCGAGCGAAGCCATGGTGCCTTACCCCGCCTTCTGCAGCTTGGAGGTGAGGGTCTCCTCACCCTTCTGCCAGTTGCACGGGCACAGCTCGTCCGTCTGGAGCGCGTCCAGCGTGCGGACGGTCTCCTTGACGTTGCGGCCCACGGACAGGTCGTTCACGGACACGTGCCGGATGATGCCCTCGGGGTCCGCGATGAACGTGGCGCGCAGGGCCACGCCCTCCTCCTTGTGCAGGATGCCCAGCGCGCTGGACAGCTCGCGCTTGATGTCCGCCAGCATGGGGAAGGGCAGGTTCTTCAGGTCCGGGTGGTGCGTGCGCCACGCGTGGTGCACGAACTCGCTGTCGGTGGACAGCCCCAGCACCTGCGCGTCGCGGTCCTGGAAGTCCTTGTTGTGCTTGCCGAACTCCGCGATCTCCGTCGGGCAGATGAACGTGAAGTCCTTCGGCCACGCGAACAGGACGGTCCACTTGCCCTTGTACGTGTCGTTGGAGATGTCCTGGAACTCCTTGTTCTTCTCCAGGCTCACGGTGCCCTTCAGCTTGAAGTTCGGAAGCTTGTCGCCAACGGTCAGCATGGTTTCGACTCCTTGGGGATGGGGGGCGGGCCACCGTGGTCCACCCCAGAGGTTGTGAGTTGCTACCGGGTAAAGCAGCCACCGTGCCAGCGCTTCAATTGCCCTGATGTCAGGGGGTTACGTCTTCCCCGGACATCAGCACCGGCGGGGCGGTGGCGCTGGGATGGTGAATAACGAAATCCCGGTGCCTTTCGCCACTGCAATTTCGGTGGGCCGCTATTATCGCTAACACATGCCGGATGAACTGATGGGGCGCCACCCGGAAGTGACGCAGGATGCTCGGGAGCTGGTCGAGCTGGCAACCACCGAAGAAGGGGTGGGAGAGCTGCTCCGTCGGGGACTGGACTGGCTGACGCGCGTGGTGCCCTTCGACCTGGCCACGCTGTTCCTCCTCAAGGAGGGAAGGCTGGAGGCGGTGGCGGCGCGCGGCCCGCTCGCCAACCAGGCCGTGCGCAAGCACTCCTTGCAGCTGTCGGACTTCCCGTCGCTGAAGCAGGCGCTGGAGACGCGGCGCGCGCGGGCGTTCACGGAGGAGGACCACTCGCACGGGGACGGCGACCCGTTTGACGGGGTGCTGGACCTGCCCGCGGGCCACGCGTGCATGGTGGTGCCGCTGTGCGCGGGGGAGCGCTGCTACGGCGTGCTGACCCTGGACCGCGCGCAGTGTGAGACGTACGCCCAGCCGGTGGTGGACCTGGTGGAGGTGTACGGGCAGATGCTGGCGACGGCGCTCCAGGGCGCGGAGCAGCGCGCGACGGCGGAGCGGCTGCACCGCCAGGACCACGAGCACGCGAAGCTGCTGGAGTCACAGCTGGGCGGGGACTCCGAGGGCATCCTGGAGTCGTCCCTGAGTCCGGTGATGCGCGACCTGTCCCGCCGCGCGCGGCAGGTGGCGGAGACGGACACGCCGGTCTTGATTACCGGGGAGACGGGCACGGGCAAGGAGCGGCTGGCGCGGGCCATCCACCGCTGGAGCACGCGGGCGGACCAGCCCTTCGTGTCGCTCAACTGCGCGGCGATTCCCGCAGGGCTCCTGGAGAGCGAGCTGTTCGGCCACGTGAAGGGGGCCTTCACCGGCGCGAACCGCGACCGCGCGGGCCGCTTCCAGATGGCGCACGGGGGCACGCTGCTGCTGGACGAGATTGGCGAGCTGCCGGTGGAGCTGCAGGCGAAGCTCTTGCGCGCGCTCCAGGAGAAGGCGTTCGAGCCGGTGGGCAGCGACAAGACGGTGCGGGCGGACGTGCGCATCCTGGCGGCGACGCACGTGGACCTGCACCAGGCCATCGCGCAGAAGCGCTTCCGCGAGGACCTCTTCTACCGGCTGAGCGTCTTCCCGCTGCGGCTGCCGCCCTTGCGCGAGCGGCGCGAGGACCTGCCGCAGCTCACCGTGTTCCTCCTGGAGGAGCAGGCGAAGCGCACGGGCCGGCGGGGCATGCGGGTGACGGCGTCGGGCTGGCGCGGCTGGCGGCGTACGACTGGCCGGCAACCTGCGCGAGCTGGCGAACGCGCTGGAGCGCGCCACCATCCTCACGCGCGGCCAGGAGCTGACGGCGCAGTCCTTCGACCTTCCGGGCGGTGAGCGCGCGCGGGGAGGCGCCGGCCGGCGACGGTGGAGGAGACGCCGGCGCCGCTGCCCGCGGGGGCGAAGGTGCTCACGCTGGCGGCGGTGCAGCGCGAGCACATCCTGCGGGTGCTCACGCTCACCCGGGGCCGGGTCTACGGCGAGGGCGGGGCGGCGGCGCTGCTGGGGCTCAAGCCGTCCACGCTGCAGAGCCGGATGAAGAAGCTGGGCATCGCGCGGCTGGAGGGCTTCACCGCCGCCGAGGACGCGTGACGCGAGGTCAGTGCCAGCCGCTGTCCTCGCGGGCCTCGCGGCGGTCCTCGCGCGTCTCCTGGCGGTTCTGCGACTGCTCGGCGCGGGCGAGTTGGACCAGGTCGGCGATGAGCATGCGCTTGCGCGAGAGGCTGCGGCTGTCCAGCCGGCCGTAGAGGTTGTTGAGCTCCTGGGAGATGGAGCGCGTCTCCCGCAGCATGCGGGACTCCTGGCGGGCGTCGCGCACGTCGTCGCGGTGGTCCTGGCGGTCGTCGCGGCGGTAGCCGTCGTGGCGCACCTCGCGGGCGCTGGTGCGCGCCTCCCGCTTGTCCTGGGACAGCTCGCGGCGGGACTCGTTCAGCTCCGAGGCCACGTAGCCGCGCAGCTCCTCTTCCACCTGGAGCAGGTCGCGGCGCGCGGAGCGGCCGCGGGCGGAGTCATAGCGGGCGAGCAGCGACTCCAGCTGGCGCAGGTCGTGGTGATCATCCCGGGTCTGGCGGCGGTCCTGCCGCAGCTCCTGGCGGTCCTGGACCTGCTCGCCGTGGTTGTTGCCGCGGGGACCGCCTGCGTGAGCCAGGGCCGGGAGGGACAGCGCCATCGTTGCCAGCAGCCACTTCGCCATCATGGGGAGGCTCCTTCAAGTGCGTCGGATGCCAGGATGGACGCAGCTTGTCGCCGTGAATTCACGGCCGGAGCCTTCTGCCCGGGTGGGAGCGGGGCCTACGACACCGCGGGTGCGGCCGGGCGCGGCCTGGAGGGCGCCACGGGGTAGTGGGCCTCCTTGCCGAAGGGCTGGTCGAACAGGTGCGGATCCGACTGGCGCGAGCGGAAGAGGTCCACGATGTAGTTCATCCGCTGGTCCAGCTTGCTCCAGTCCTTCGCGGCGGTGCCATGGAGGCTGTCGGGCGTCTTGTCCATGCGGGCCAGCAGCGCCTTGAGCTTCGGGTCCTCGATGGTGCGCAGGTGCGGCGGGAAGAGCGTGGATCCATGCCCGGAGGGGGCGGCAGATCATTGCCCAGCTTCAGCGCGCCGCCGGGCACCGCGAGCTTCATCATGTGCTCGGTGGCGATGCCCCGGAACGTGCCGGCCAGCGCGTCCACCAGCGGCTTCGTGGCCAGGTCCACCACGCCGGACTTGATGGCGGCCTTGGCGGCGAGGTTGGCGGGGAAGGGCAGGGCGTTGGCGCCCGCTTCGATGCTCTGCTTGAGGATGTTGGCGAAGACCTCCTTCACCGGCGCGTTGAGCGCCTTCTCCACGTAGCCCTGGAGCTGGGTCTGCTCGTGCAGGCCCACGGTGTCGTTGGCCAGGAGCATGAGCTCCGCCTTCTTGTTCGGGTCCTTCTCGAACATGGCCTTCGCGTAGTTGCCGAAGGCGTCCTTGAGCAGCGGCTTGTCCTTGGGGAAGCCGTCCAGGTACTTCTGGAGCTTCGCGGGGTCCAGCTGGGTGTCACCCTGGAAGGTCTCCACGAAGCGGGCGAACTCGTGGCCCACCTCCCGGAAGACGAACTGGTTGCCGTCGCCAATGGCCTTGCTGACGTTGTCGAGCGCGTCCGCGCCGGCCCTGGCGATGTCCCCGGTGGGCATGGCGGGGAGGCCCAGCTTGCGCAAGAGGTCGTCCACCTTGGACATGGCCGCGCCGACGACGCCGCCGCCCTTGAGGACGTCCACGAAGGCCTTGGGCATGTCCTCCTGGCGGATGCTCACGCCGGCCTGCTTCGAGGCCCACGTGGCGTAGGTGGACCAGTTGGCGTTCTCCTTGCCCAGGAGCGTGCCCACGGCGTCGGACAGGTCGTGGTAGCCCTGGGTGATGGCCAGGTTGCGCGCGACGGGGTCCTTCATCGCGGCGATGTTCGCCACGTCCTGGGCGGTGGGGTAGCTGCCCGGCGTGGGGCGCGGGCCGCCCTGCTGGGGCGCCGCGGCGGGGGTGGACAGGGCCACCGGGGCCTTGCCGCCCTTGGGCGACTCGAAGAGGGACTTCTCCTGGGCCTTCCCGGGCTTCACCTCGTTGCGGGGGCGCGGCGGGGCGGCCGGCTCCGGCAGGCGGGTCGTGGACGGGGTGCGCGGGCCGATCTTCGGAGGAGTCATGCCCCCAGTATCGGCGGGAGCGGGTCCGAAGTTGTCCCTGCCGGCCGGGCGGGGTGGTTCTTCCAGGCGCGCTGGGCTTCTTCCAGGGAGACGGCCTGGAAGCGCACGGGGGCGCCTGGACGGCGAGCCCCCAGCCGGCCCCAGTCCGCGCGGATGACGGCGGCGATGAGCGGGTAGCCCCCGGTGGTGGGGTGGTCCGGGCCCAGCACGATGGGCGTCCCGGAGAGGGTGACCTGGATGGCGCCGCGCACCATGGGGCGGGAGGTGCCCGCGCCCTCGTCGCCGTGGGGCACGGGAGGCCCGTCCAGGCGCTGTCCCACGCGGTCGCTGGAGGGGGACACGGTGAAGGTGCTGCCCAGGAGGAGCGCCACGGCCGCGTCGTCAAAGCGGGACGCATCCGGGCCCAGGAGCACGCGCAGCGGGGCGGCGGGGTCCAGGGCTTCGGTGAGACGCAGGAGGCCGGCTTCGGAAGGAGAGGCACCCGGCGTGGAGGGAGGTCCCAGCGGGAGCCGGTCGCCGCCGCGCAGCGGACGGCCCTCCCAGCCGCCCAGGCGCGCGACCCACAGGTGCCCTGGCCGCCCAGGACTTCGGGGACGGCCAGCGCGCCCTCCACGGCCACGTAGCGCACGGCGTATCGGGTGGCGCGGGCACGCTGAGCGTGGCGCCGTCCGCGAGGAGGGCGGGGGGCTCTCCATCCACGGACACGCGGACGTCACGGCCCCGGGCGCGCAGCTCCAGCCGGCCGAAGGCTTCGAACGCCGCCGCGCCCGGTGCATTGCCCACCGCGCGGTTCGCCGCGATGAGCAGCTCCGGCACCCACGCGCCACCGGGCGGCACCCCGTGGTGCATGACCCCGGGGCGGCCACCGTCCTGCACCGTGGCGGGTGCGCCCGGTCCGACAACCTCCATCCATGGGCTCATGACGCTTCACCCCGCACGGTCGTGCCAGGTCCCTTGGACATGGACGCTGTCTCCGGGATGAGAAGGTGGGAATCCGGCTGAGGCTCCACGGCGGCCGTGCGCGGCGCGAACCGGTCCGACAGTCGGACCCGTTGGGAGGACCGGGGCACGGGGGGCTCCGGCTGCTCCATTCGGGCCGCGGAAACTGGTCCGACAGTCGGACCAGTTGGGAGCACCGGAGCGGGGAGCGTCCGCTTCACCCTGGCAGCGGATGCCGGTCCGACAGTCGGACCAATTGGGAGCACCGGGGTTGGGTGCGTCCGCTTCACCCTGGCAGCGGATGCCGGTCCGACAGTCGGACAGGTTGGAGCGTCGGGCTGGGCGCGTCCGCTCCATTCTGGCCGCGGGAACTGGTCCG
>NZ_JBKGHJ010000162.1:0-16061 GCF_046520365.1 Corallococcus sp. 4LFB | reverse complement strand
TCCGCAATCCATTACTGCTTGGGCTTGCTATTTGGTTTTCAAAGACCGAGCCGCTGTTGCGGCTTTGTTGCTTGCCGCCTTCTTTCCGACCGGCGGGGCTGCAGCTTCTATTTCAGTTCGCAGTCAGCGTCAACTTCGCTTTTGCGTCCTGCGGGCTGCTTCGAAGTTCGTCGGCGCCGTCCAGTGACTTCCGCCGCTTCTTTTCGAAGGGGAGCGGCTTCTACTTCAGCGCCGCGTTCCCTGTCAACCTGCTTGCTGTCAGCTTCCTCACCGCTCGCCGTCCGTGTGTTGCCTGCCGGACTGCTTACTCTTCGGTGGGGCGCGGCTTCTATCTCTTCGCCGCGTTCGCTGTCAACCCGCTCGTTGACTGCCCTATTTTCTTGTCGGTGCTGCGCTCTCTTCGAAGTGCCTTCCGCGCCAGTGCGCGGGCTTCGAAGCGAGGGGCGCGGCTTGTACCACCGCCACATCCGCGATCAACCATTTTTGGTGGCGACCGTTTGCTGCTGTCCGCTCCTGGTTCCGAGCTGCTTCGTTCGGAGCCGTTCGGGCGGGGCGCGGCTTCTACCTCTTCGCCGCATTCGGGATCAACAACCTTCGTCGATCCTTTTCTTCCCCGTGCTGACTCTCCGAGGCCCGGGGGCCAGCGGTTCGTTGCGCGGGGGTCCAGTGTCTAACGCTTCGGTTCGGCGACGTCAAACCCTGGTTGAGCCGGGCCTGATCATTCGTCCCCAGCCGCCGGGGATATGGACGCGCGCCTCCACGATGTGAACCCCCTCCCCCTGTCAGCAGCCTGCTGGGTCGTGGAGCGAGGCAGCTTCCTTTGTGCTCCGACGACGGTGGCCGAACGGGCGGGCTCCTGGGCGACATGCGTCTCCGCACACGACAAGGCCCCCGACCTTTTCACCGGTCGGAGGCCCTGGGCCCTGCGGATGCCGCTTCAGCTCACGGCGTCGCGGGGTCGAACGTGGACAGGCTCCAGCCCATGCGCTCGTGGCCGAACTTGTTCCAGTCCGGGTTCTTGCCGTCGACGACCTGGCCATCCGAGTAGGACGGCGCCCCGGAGCCGGAGCCGGAGCCGGTGAAGATGTTCACGCTGATGGTGGAGCCCGTATACGTCGGGTGCGTGTTGTCCGACTGGATGTAGTCGTAGCTGGTGCTGCTGTTCGCCAGGTGCCCGTTCGCGTCGCGCAGCGTGCTGCGCAGGGTGACGCTGATGCGCTGCACGTAGGCGTCCTCGGTCTCCCCGGCGCGGTACGCGATGGCCGCGGAGTCCACCTGGCCGTCACCGTTGCGGTCGTAGTCCGCGGCCATCATCTCCGCGAAGGCGTCCGCGCACTTGAAGCCGTACTTCGCCGCCAGGTTGCAGGCGCGCCAGTTGCTGCGCGCCAGGAGCGGCAGGAAGTACTGCTGCTTGTTCACCCTCTGGCCCGTCGTCGCGTCCGTGCAGGACGTCAGCACGTTGTCCGCGTCGTAGCCGGGGTAATAGATGTTCGAGATGACCTTCACCTTGGCGGTGGTCGCGTACTGGTTGATGGCCTGCATGCCACGCTCCATGTACGTGGTGCACGCCGCCAGCGCGTTCTGAAGGCCGCTGTAGTTACAGGTGCCGCTCTGGTCCGAGAACGCGCTGCGGGCCTGCAGGTAGTCGTTGCCGCACATCTCGAACATCACGACGCGCGTCCTGGAGTCCTGCATGTACGAGCGCTCGGAGACGATCTTGTTGTTGTAGATGTCGTCCGCCTTCGCGCCGGACTTCGTGCGGCGGATGACCTGCACGTTCGTGCCCCACTTCTTCGCCGCGTACTCACCCTCCACGACCGGGGCCGCACGGCGCGCCACGCTGCTGATGCCGCCGTTATAGCCGGCGAAGATGGAGTCGCCGTAGGCCACCACCCGGTACGTCTGAGACGCCGAGCGGTTGATGGTCCACGACGTGTTCTGGTTGATGGTGCTGGCCATCGCGGTGCCACTGAGGGTGGTGGCGGCGAGGACGGCGGCGAGGGACAGCCCGCTGCGACGAACGGACATACCGGCTCCTGAGGAGGTAGGGGTTCCCTCCCCGGCAATGGGGAGAGGCCGCGCACGGTACACGGGTTTGATTCTGGAATCACTCCCCAGACCAGAATTAACCCCGCAATAAGCATTCCATGTTGAACACGAATTCCGCCACGACGCGTCAGAACGGCGTGTCCCTCGCTGACGCGACGCTCCGAATTGACGCAATGTTTCACGGCTAGAGTGCGCGGACATGAACCTCTCCCGGAGTGCCCGAGCGTTGGGTCAGTGGCTGCTGCTGGGCGCCATCGTGGGGGGCGTGTGCGGCGTGGCGTCCGCGGTGTTCCTGGCGCTGCTGGAAGAAGCCACGGCGTTCCGGCTGGCGCATGAGTCGCTGGTGTACGCGCTGCCCGTGGCGGGGCTCGTCGTGGGCGCGGTGTACGGCCGGTGGGGCGCGTCCATCCGGGGCGGCAACAACCTGGTGCTGGATACGGTACACGTGGGGGACGCGGTGATTCCCCTGCGCATGGCGCCCATGGTGCTGCTGGGCACGGTGCTCACGCACCTGTTCGGCGGGAGCGCGGGACGCGAGGGCACCGCGGTGCAGATGGGCGCGAGCCTGGCGGACCAGATTGCCTGGCGCTTCCGCGTGACGCCGGACACGCGGCGCGAGCTGCTGGCGGCGGGCATCGCGGGCGGCTTCGGTTCGGTGTTCGGCACGCCGCTGGCGGGCACGGTGTTCGGGTTGGAGGTCGTGTGCGTGGGTCGGCTGGGCTACGAGGCGCTCCTGCCCGCGCTCACCGCGGCCGTCGTGGGCGACCTGGTGACTCGCGGGCTGGGCATCCACCACACCGCGTACCCGTCACCCCAGGTGCTGGCGTTGACGCTGCCCGTGCTGGGCCGGTGGCTGGTGTTCGCGGTGGGCATCGCGGGCGTGGCGGTGGCCTTCATCGAGGGCACGCATGGGCTGAAGCGCGTCCTGGAGCGCCGCGTCCCCTGGCTGCCCGTGCGCATGGCGCTGGGCGGCCTGGGCGTGGTGGGGCTCTGGAAGCTCGCGGGCACCAGCGACTACCTGGGCCTGGGCGTGCCCGGCATCCTGCGCGCGTTCGAGGACGCGTCGCTGCCCTGGGGCGCCTTCGCGTGGAAGCTCGTCTTCACGGTGGTGACGCTGGGCGCGGGGTTCCTGGGTGGCGAAGTGACTCCGCTGTTCTTCATTGGCGCGGCGCTGGGCAATGTCCTCGCGCGGCTGCTGGGGCTGCCGGTGGACCTGGGCGCCGCGGTGGGCATGGCGGCGCTGTTCGCGGCCGCGGCCAACACGCCGCTCGCGCTGTCGTTGATGGCGGTGGAGCTGGTGGGCGCTTCCGTGCTGCCCCACGTGGCCATCGTCGCCACGGTGGCGTACCTGCTCACCGGGCACCGGGGCATCTATCCGTCCCAGCGCATCGCTCGGAGGAAGCTGGGTGGGCCGCTGCTGGACCGCGTGGTCGCGCTGCGCGAGCTGCATGCGGCGCCCCCGAAGCCTCCGGCGCCTCCGGCGTCCAGGACGGACGCATAGGCGTTCCGCGCAGACGCGAGCCCTGCGGCTCGCGCCGGTCCGCCGGGCGTGGGAAGGGTACGGAGGAGCGCACCCTGCGGGTGAACAAGCTCCTCCTGATGATGGGCAACGGGGCCGAGCGCGTCCCCACGCCGGAGGACGGCATCCACATCTGGCCCCGGCCGGAGAACAACCCCCGGGTGTTCTCGCTCGATGCGTACATGCGGATGGTGCCGTACGGGGTTGGCCCCAACCACGAGTCGCTCGAGGGCAAGACGGTCGTCGTCCACGGGGGCAACGCCGCCATCGATGCGGTGCAACAGTCTCAACTACGGAAGGAGTGGGAGACGGTGTTCGGCGTGACGTGGCCGTCCGAGTCCCAGCGCCACCGTCCGCCCCGGCCCGTTCGGGAGCGCCCCCGGGTGAGCGGGGGCCAGTCGTGTCAGGTCGAGTTCCTCGGCAAGGGCGGGGGCTTCAAGGACCTCTGAAGCCCCGCGCCCGTGACGGCTACTTGCAGGTGAACGACCAGCGGCAGGTGCCGGACGCGCACTCGCGATCGCTGGAGCACGCCGCGCCCCGGCTTCGCTTGTTGATGCACTTGCCGGAGTTGAGCCCCCACCCGCAGAACTGGTTCGTGCCGCAGTGCGAGTCGCTGTCGCACAGGCAGCTGCCGGTGGGGTTCACGTAGCAGTCCGCGCTGCAGCGGTCCGTGGTGCACTCGCGGTCCGACTTGCACGTCTGACCATAGGCCTTGGAGCGCGGCGTGTAGCACCAGCCCACCGCGTTGAAGCAGCCTCCGCACGCTCCGGAGAGGCACTGGCCGTCGCGGCTGCATGACGTGCCGTCCGTCTTGCGGTCCACGCAGTCGTTGTCGCCCGGGTTGCCCGGAAGCTCATCCTGGCAGTAGCGGGACGCGCCGCAGTCCCCGTCGTCGTTGCACACGCAGCGGCCGTCGAAGGTGGCGCAGAGCACGGAGGTGCACTGCTCGCTCTGGCACTCGTCGTCGAAGCGGCAGCCCTGGTTCAGCGTCTTGGAGTCCGGCGCGTAGGCCTTGCCGCACACGGTGGGGTAGGCCTTCTCACGCTCGTCCGGCGGCACCCACGGCGCGATGCCGCTCGTGTCGATGTCCAGCGCGGGGTCCGCCATGCCGGTGCGCGCGCTGCTCGCGGTGCGCTCCCACATGCGGATGAACACCTCCGCCGAGCGGTCCAGCGGCGTGGTGTCCGCGCCCAGGTGGCGCACGTCGCGGAGCAGGTCGGGCAGCAGGCCCACGTGCGCGAGCCCTGCTCGTCGAACGGCGTCCCCAGCCGGCCCGGGGCTTCGAGCTCCTGCTGGTGGGCCTGCGCGTCCGCCTCCGCCTGGAAGCCCGCCGAGCACGCGCCGTTGGGACCGAAGCGCGGCCGCGTCTGCTGGATGAAGCCGTTGAAGTCCGCGCCGAAGGCCATGGGGACCTTGAGGCCCTGGCGGCCGACTCGTAGGCCTGGGCGAAGGAGCGGCTGGAGCCCTGGCAGTCGTTGGCGATGTTCGCGGGCGTGTACGTGCGCGTCTCGTCGTGCGCGGTGCGCAGGCCGAACATGCCGCCCGTGCGGCGGAGCAGCTGCACCACCCAGGCGGGGGTCGTCTTCTCGTTCCCGGCGAGCTTGCCGTTCATCACCTCGCGGAAGTGGCCGTGGCTGATGAAGAGCGGGTAGTAGCGGTTCGTCTGGGAGACGGCGTAGGCGTCACGCACGCCCTTCTCCGACAGGTGGGCCAGGTCGATGAGCATGCCCTTGTCCATCATCGCCTGGAGCAGCTGCTGGCCGTCCGCGGTGAGGCCCTTCACGTTGCGGCACTGGGCGTCCACGTCGAAGCCCAGCGTGAAGCCGGCGGCGGTGATGCCGCAGTCGGTGTCGATGTGGCAGTTCTCCAGGAACTGCGCGGCCTGGAAGATGGCGTTGTGCGGGGCCGCTCCGCCGAAGCGGTTGTCCAGCTGGTGCACGGGCTGGAGCGTGCGCACGCCCAGCGCGTGGAAGCGGCTGAGCTCCGCTCGCCAGTCCTTCGTGCCGAAGAGCTTGCTGGTCTCGATGGAGAGGACCATGGCGAGCTTCCCCTGCGAGATGATCCGCCGCGCGTCCGCGGGCGACAGGGCGATCTCCACCCAGTCATTGGCCGCGTCGAAGGCGTGGGCCATCTGGAGCTGGACCTCCACGTCCATCATCTCGTCGCAGGCGCGCTTGCGGTTCTGCGGGGGCAGCGCTTCACAGAGGAAGCCGTTGCTGACGGCGGACACCACCACCAGCGACATGCCTCCGTCGTGCGCCTGCTTGAGCCACCCGCCCCAGGACTGCTGGTGGGCGATGGTGTCCCAGCGGGGCCATTCCGAACCGGGCTGACGGCGGCCCATGTGCAGGCCGGTGTCCCCTTGCGTGCCCTCAATCTTCCCGATGAACTCCGAGCCCACCGCGCCCGCGATGCCGAAGAGCTGGGACAGGACGGGCACGCCGCTCAGGTCCACGCCGCCGGAGTTGGGACACAGGTTGAGCAGACCGCTCAGGTCCATGCGGACGCGGGCGTGGTCGCTCTCCGGCCAGCCGCCGTCACAGGTGTCGAGCGTGCCGTTGACGCCGCCGTGGAACCAGCCGCCGCCGAAGGCCTCCTCGGCGAACATGTGGTGGTGCAGCTCGGCGAAGCCGGGCACGTCCACGCCCTGCTTCTGGGTGGCGGGCTGTGGCGGGGGCTCCAGGTCCTCGATGGGGGCACAGGACAGCGAGGCCGCCAGCGTCAGGGCCAGGGGACTCCAGCGGAACCACGGGAGGGGACGGGACACGAACGCTCCAGGATGAGGGGAACGTCCACATGCGTCAGCCCGGACCCCGGGTGCAAGACGCGGCGTCCCAGAGTGTGCTCGGTGCGCGGTGGCGGTGGTGCCCGGCTTCGCGGCGGGGACGAGCCCTTCCGTGTGCCAGAACTCCCTGTGCCCGGTATCGAGCGAGCAGCCGGGCGGTAGATCCCCCTGGGTCAGCGCGCATCTACCCGTCAATGACGTGTGCACCCGCTCAAGTCCATGAATTCAGACCTATTTGCATCAGTTGATGCACTCGGTTATCTACTCATCCATCTACCCATGGCCGCACCTCCCGTCCGACAGCTCCTGGATGCCGTCCAGCGTCTTCAACCCGTCCGGGTGGAGACGCTCCAGGAGCACTTCGGCGTCTCGCAGCAGACCCTGTCGCGTTGGCTCAGGGACGCGGGTGATTCAATCTGCCGCATGGGCCGGACCCGGGGCGCCCTGTATGCGCGGACGCGTTCCCTGCCGGAGCTGGGGACCCGCGTTCCCGTCCATCGGGTGGACGAAGCGGGACAGCTTCATCGCGTGGGAACCCTCCACTTCCTGTCCAATGGCGGGACCTGGATGGAGCAGGCCAACGGCCCCGGGGAGCGTTTCGAAGGCCTGCCTCCCTTCGTGGAGGAGATGAGCCCCCAGGGATACATGGGCCGGGGGTTCCATGAGCGGCATCCAGACCTGGGGCTCCCCCTTCGCACCACGGACTGGAACGACGATCAGGTGCTCATCGCCCTGGCCCGGCGCGGGGAGGACTGCACGGGGGACCTCATCCTGGGACAAGAGTCGCTGGACCGGTACCTGGCCACACAGGTCCACGAGGTCCACCGCGACAGCTACCCTGAGCTTGCCAGGAGCTTCCTCGCGGAAGGTGCTGGTTCTTCCGCGGGTGGCGAGCAGCCGAAGTTCGCTGTCCATGCCGATGGCAGGCATGTGCTCGTGAAGTTCGCGGATGCGAGCGAAGGCCGGGCGGGACAGCGCTGGCGGGACCTGCTCGCGAGCGAGTCCCTTGCACTGGAGGCGGTCCGCGCGGCGGGCATCGACGCGGCGACCGCGCGCTGGTTCGACCTGCGGGACCACCGGTTCCTCGAAGTCGAGCGGTTCGATCGCGTCGGCCTTCGCGGAAGGCGCGCACTGCTGTCATTGCGCGCCATTGATAACGAATACATCGGGCTGGGAACGAACTGGACGGAGGTGTCGCTGCGGCTGCGCGCAGAGCGTCGCCTTCCTCCGGAGGACGTCCGGCGGATCCGCTGGTTGGATGTCTTTGGCCAGCTCATTGGAAACATCGACCGGCACCTCGGCAATGTCTCCTGCTTCGTGGAAGCGTCAGGACGGTTCCGGCTCGCGCCGCTCTACGACATGCTGCCCATGGTCTTCGCACCCGATGGCGCGCACCTGGTCGAGCGGACCTTCAGGCCCGCGCCTCCAACCTCCAACACCCTGGATGTCTGGGCCGACGCCGCCCGCCATGCGCTGAGGTACTGGGACAGGCTCATTGTCTCGCAGGACCTCAGCGAGGAGTTCCGTCAGCGCTGCGCCACCTGCCGGGGACAGCTCGCGGAGCTCATCGCTCGGGTGCCGCTTCACGGCACGGTCTGAGCCGTCAGTCCCACCGCTCTGTCGTCCCGCCTCCGCAGCTCCGGGGTGGCCACCTGGAACTCCGCGGGCAGCATTCTCAGGATGCGCTCGCGGCGGTAGCGGGCGGTGGCCAGGCGCTGCTCCAGGGCGGCCTGCTCCGCTCGGGTGGCCGGGTCGGGCTTCGCGGTGGTGCGCTGGGTCAGGGCTGCCAACCTTCTGGAGACCTCTTCGATTTCACGGTCGATGAGCACCGGTTGGATGTTCCGTTTGGCTTTCGCCTTGCGGCCCTGGGCGTTGTTTTCAATCCACACCGGCAGGACCGAGACGTCCGCCAGCGACACCGGGGCTCCTTGCTCCGCCCTCGTTACTCCGACTCGCAGGAGCAGCGTGTCCCTCTTGTCCCCGTCCTTCCCCTGCTGCCCCTTCACGTGCCGGTAGAAGCGCGCCTGGTTCGCCACCAGGTTGCCCAGCGAATACGCGATGAAGCCCCGGCGCCCGGACTTCGTCGTGTACGCCTCCAGCGGCTGGAGCACGTGCGGGTGGTGCCCGATGACCGCGAACGCTCCCGCTTCCAGGAAGGCCTGCCCCAATGCCCGGTCCTGGGGATTCGGCGCTTCCGTGTACTCACGCCCCCAGTGCCCCATCACGAACAGCGCGTCACACTTCGCTGCCGCGGACCGCACCCTCTCCAGTGCCTCCTCCGGCTTCAGCCCTCTTCGTGAGACGTGCTCCGGATAGGGCAACAGCGCCACGTGCGGCGCGTCCGCTTCCTTCGGGTTGCTGAAGCCGTTCAGGCTCCTCGTGAAGGACAGGAAGCCCAGCTTGATGCCTCGCACCTCCATGAACACCGGCTCCCAGGCCGCGTCCTTCGTGGCTCCCGTGCCCGTGTGGCGCAGCCCCACCGCATCCAGCTGACGCAGCGTCTCCACCAGGCCTTCCACGTGCTGATCCCTTGCGTGGTTGTTGCCCGTGGACACCACCTTCACGCCCGCGCGCACCAGGGCCTGCGCCATCGCTGGCGGCGCGTTGAAGACCAGCTCCTTCGTGAGGGCCTTGTCGTTGGCCGTGACCGGCGTCTCCAGGTTCACCACGCCCACGTCCGCTGTTCGCAGCACGTCCGACAGCGGCCCGAAGACGTGGTCCCAGCCTTCGTGGTTCCCGCTTCGCGCGTGGGCCTTCGCCACCCACTTCACTTCGCCGTGCGGAATCACGTCCCCGCCAAAGACAAGCTCCACGCGCGCGGGCGCGGCCATCCCCAGGAACGGGATGAACAGCAGCAGGGCCCCCCACCCTCGCATCACTCCGGCTCCCGGATCCCGATGAAGACCTCCCGGCTCCAGGGGTCTCGCCGTGTCGTCGCGGGAATGCCGGCCTCCCGCATCCACTCGAGCCAGTCGTCACGCCGGAACAGGCCGAAGCGGTGGCGCTCCTGCGACATGCTCACCGTTCCGTCCGCTTCCCTCAGCAGATAGGCGAACGCGGTCTCGAACGTCTCGTCGTCCGGATCCGGATCCCACGTCCACATGAGGTAGCGCATGCCTCGCCCGTCCGGTGAGTCGTGGCCTCCGGACTCGGTGAGGGGCTCGAAGGTCTCCCGCACGCAGTCCGGCAAGAGCACCACCCGGCCCCCCGGACGGCAGTGCGCGGCGGCCGTGCGGACCGTGGCCCTCGCGGCGTCCCGGTCCACCGCGTACATGATGGCGTCGTGGACCATCACCCGGTCGAACGTGCGTCCTAGCCGCAGGGACGTCATGTCCCCCACCAGGTTCTCGCACTCCGGATTCACGGCCCGGCTCACCGCGACCATCTCCGGCGAGCGGTCCGTCAGCGTCAGCGTGAAGTGCTTCTTCAGGTGGAAGGCCAGGCTTCCACCGCCCGACCCCAATTCCAGCATCGTGCGCGCGGGGCCCTCCTCCAGATGCAACATGGGGAGCAGGTCCTCCGCCTCCTCCCCGTACTCCTCCGGTGGCGAGAACAGCGGCCACCAGGAGGCGAGGTCCGTGTAGAGGTGGGGCTCCTCCACGGGGGGCGGAATCACGGTGCGCAACGACGCCATGCAGGGCTTCCTCGGAGGCGAGTCACCGTTCTACCGCCCGGACCTCCAGTGCGTCCATGAGGCCTAACGGACCTGGATGGCGTCCGCGACCACGTAGGTCCCCGCCGTCACCCAGCGGCTCAGCTGGACCTTGTTCCAGCCCGCCGGGAAGCTCCACGTGCCCAGCGTGTTCCACCGGGCGCCGTTGAGCGTCTGGTTCACCTTCACGTTCGCCAGCTGCGTGCCGGACGCGTTCGTGATGATGAAGGGCGCCGCCGTGGAGCGGTCGCTCGCCGCCGTCCACCAGGCGTCCACCGTCTTCGTGCCCGCCGCGGAGAGGTAGAACCAGAACGTCGCCGGCTCCGACACCGCCGCGCCCGGGGACACCAGGTAGCTGGTGCCGTAGTAGCCCGCCACGTTCGTGGAGGACGCCCAGCTGGTGCCCGCGAGCTGGATGTAGCCCTTCGTCTGGTCGTTGTTCGCGTTGTTGCTGTCGATGACCAGCCCCGTCGTCGAGCCGCCGCCGGACGTCCACAGGTACGTCACGTCCACCCAGTCGTTGTTCGACATGCCCAGGTCCGTCCAGAACGTCCCGTCCGCGATGTCGATGCCCGCGGGGTTCGACGGCCGGCGGCCGAACTGATCCAACCCGCCGTTGAAGTTGTCCTGGTACGCCGCCTGCGCCTCCGGCTTGCCCTGCGGCAGCGTCTTCCACATCTCGCGCACGCTGGACGGGTTCCAGTAGTCGTCCTTCGTGTTCCACGGGCCCACGTCCCAGACGGACGTCGTCGCGCACTTCGCCGTCTTCGAATAACAGACGCGCACCTGGTACTCGGAGCCCCCGTTCGACGCGAGCCCCCGCCGCGACGGCAGCGCCACGAAGCGGTCGTTGCTCTTGATGACGTGGCCGTTCGCCGTCGTGCCGCCCACCAGGCCCTCACGGGTCGCGTAGACGCGGTAGGTCAGCGGCGCGAGCGTCTGGAGTCCTTCCTCCGTGCCGCTGCCTTCGCGCCAGCCCTCCAGCTCCACGCCCTGCACCACCGGGCCCCGGCCGCGCTCGTCCGCGATGAGCGCCAGGCGCACCTGCACCTCCGTGCCCGCGCGGGGCAGGCGCACGGACTCGTCGCCGGTGGCGGTGCGCCACTCGCTCCAGGCGCCTCCGGGGACCCGCACGCGCACGTCCACTTCGACGCCCTGCCCCAGGCCCACCGCCGCCTGGACGCGCGGACGGAAGGTGTCCACGGGCTGCTCGAGCGTGCGCGCGGGGAACTCGAAGAGGCCCGTGAGCCGGCTCAGGCCTTCAGGACGGCGCATCACCGCGTTGGGTTCGTAGCGCAGCCCTTCACGCGTGCCCACGAACTCCGACGTGCCCGTTCCTTCCGAGAGGTTCTCCGTCCAGCGCTGCGCGCCGGCCTCCTGCCGGAGCGACTCCGGCGCGGGCTCCGCCGCCGCCACTCCTTCCGCGAAGACCGCGCCCAACATCACCGCCATCAACGTGGACCGCCACGACGCGCGCATGCCTGGACTCCCGGGAAATGGACAAAAACGTTTAGACCGTTCAACGTTTAAATCCGTCTTTCCCGGTTCTCAAGAGCCAAGGCGTGAAACAGCGTTGGCTCAGTGCATCACGTCCCGTTGATGACGGAGCGGATCCACGGCGTGTACGTGGCCACGTTGGTGAACACGGAGAACGTGTCGCACTGGCTGGAGCCGAACCCGCTCACAATCCCATACAGCGTTCCGTTGAAGGCCAGCGGGCCGCCGTCGTCCTTCGTGCAGACGTTCGCGGTGGCGCGCGGCGCCGTGCAGAGCTGCGCGCCGTTGACATAGGCGTTCCCCACCAGGTCGCGGCAGGTGGCCGTGGAGGTGAGGTTCAGGTTCACGCGCTTGAGCGCAGCGGAGGTGGGCCCGGTCTGCGTGCGGCCCCAGCCGCTCGCGGTGTAGGTCACGCCCAGGGGCGCGGGCGCATCCGGCAGCGTCAGCGGCTGCACCGCCTGGGACAGGTTGAAGGGCTGGGCGAGCTGGAGGAGCGCCACGTCGTGGACCGACCCGCTGTAGGACGGGTGCATCACCTTGCGCGACACCGCGCGGTACTGCTCGTCCGCCTCCACCGTGCCCAGCCGCAGGTCCCCCGCGTAGATGCGCATGGACGTGGGCGTGACACCCCGGACGCAGTGGGCCGCCGTCACCACCCAGCCGGCCCGGATGAGCGTGCCTCCGCAGGTGAACGCACCCGAGACGTGGAGGCGCACCTGGTGGGGGAGCTCGTACCGGGCGGCGAGGCTTCCTCCGGTGATGTCCCAGGCCTGGACGCCCAGGGGCTGCTCCTGCTCGGAGCTGGGCTCCCCTCCACACGCGAGGAAGCCCAAAGCCATCAATGCGGACGCGAAACGGGAGGTCTTCATGCGGTGAGACATGAAGGACTCACGCCTCACCGTCAATCTTGCAAATCGAGATTAATCGGCTCTCTTACTTCGTGCCGAAGAGGCGGTCTCCGGCGTCGCCCAGGCCGGGCAGGATGTAGCCGTGCGAGTCCAGCTTGTCGTCGATGGCGGCGGTGAAGACGCGCACGTCGGGGTGGTGTTCGCGCAGGTTCGTCAGGCCCTCCGGACACGCGAGCAGACACACGAAGCGCAGGGAGCCCGGGCGGCTTCGCTTCACGCGCTGGAGCGCCGCCACAGCGGAGTTGCCCGTCGCGAGCATGGGGTCGCAGACGATGACGTCGCGGTCCTCCAGGTTCGCGGGCACGCGGTAGTAGTACTCCACCGCGCCCAGCGACTCCGGGTCGCGGTACAGGCCGATGTGGCCCACCCGCGCGGAGGGCACGAGCTGGAGCAGGCCGTCCAGGATGCCCTGCCCCGCTCTCAGGATGGGCACCAGCACCAGCTTCTTGCCGTCCAGCGCCCAGCCCGTGGTGCGCGCCATGGGCGTCTCAATCTCCTCCTCGCGCAGCTTCAGGTCGCGCAGCGCCTCGTACCCGAGCAGGAGGGAGATCTCCTCCAGCAGCGCCCGGAAGGCCGCCGTGCTCGTGTCCGTCCTGCGCATCACCGTCAGCTTGTGCTTCACCAGCGGGTGATCCACCACCGTGCAGTTCGGGAAGTCCATGCGTCGTCCTCCGTGTATGGGTTTCAGAACACCGTGCCGTCACTGCGGATGCGGATGGGCGGCACGCCCCCGGGGCGCAGCTCCGCCGCCACCCGGCGCCCCGCCGTCCACGTCCCGCCCTGGAGCACCTTCGCCAGCGGCAGCTCCTCCGGGGTCAATTCCAGACGCCCCCGCACCAGCGCGGCCACGCGGTCCAGGAGCGCCACCGTCAGCGCCCGCCACTCCACGATGGGCGCGTCCCCCGGGGCGTAGACCTCCATGGTCAGGCGCGGGTCCTGCGGCACCAGCACGCCCAGGTCCACGAAGAGGCCGCCGTTGCGGTACTCCGGCAGGCCGGTGAGCGCGTCCAGCTCCGTCACCGTCACGCCGGCCTCCGCCAGCGGCTCCACCAGCGAGTACGCCAGCCACTGGGACAACTTGTGGAAGGGCACCAGCGCGTCCGCGCTGCCCGGTGGGCCCAGCGCCGGGTGCGGCCACACGTCCCCCAGGTTCACGCCGTCCACCGTCGTGCGCCCCGGCCAGATGGGGCCCAGCACCTCCAGCACCGTGCCCAGCACCTCCGCGGCCCTCACGCTGCGGCGGTGCGCGGCCAGCATGTCGAACATGGACCCCGGCCGGGGCAGCACGCGCGACAGGCCCTGCAGCAGGTGCAGCCGGCCCTCCACGCCCAGCAGCGGGTTGGACTCCGACACCTGGAAGCCGCGCTCCAGCTGCTCGCGCGTCATCCGGCCCAGGGCCTCCGCGTCCGCGCGCAGCGCCGGTCGGGGTCGGATGAGAAGCCGCCCGCCATGAACATGCGCAGCGACGCCACGGCCAGCCCCTCCGAGCGCACGTACGAGGCGCCCCCGGGCTCCTGGTAGCGCCACGCCGGGCCGCTGCCCGCGTCCAGCAGCACGCTCACCACGCCCAGGTCCACCTTCGCCCTGGCGCGCTCCTCCGGCGGCAGCGGGGCCAGCCTCGCCTCCAGCTGCGCGAGCCGGGGCACCCCTCCCGCGTCGAAGTGCCTCCAGCGGCTGTGCACCGGGATGTCCAGCCGGGGGTAGGCCTCGTGCGTCACCGCCAGCACCCGGTCCACCACCGTGGGCAACCGGGACGGCTCCACCTTGAAGTACTCCAGCCGGCCGGCGAGCCCCAGGTCCAGCACCTGGTGACAGCGCTCGCGGATGGCCGCCGGGCTGCGCAGCCACGCCACCGTGGGGGACACCTCCTGCACCCGGATCGCGTCAAGCATCGAGGTCCCTCCCCTTCACCTGCGCCAGTTCCCCCGCGTCCGCCACCGGCCCGCGCGTGAAGTAGCCCGCCGCCTTCTTCGCCTCCATCTCCACCTTCGCGTCCGCGGGGATCAGCCCGTCCGGGATGGGCACCCGTTCCAGGATCTCGATGCCCGAGCGCACGATGGCGTCGTGCTTCATGTCGCTCATGGAGACGAAGCGGTGGATGCGCGTGATGCCCAGCCAGTGCAGCACGTCCGGCATCAGCTCCTGGAAGCGCATGTCCTGCACGCCCGCCACGCACTCCGTGCGGTGGAAGTACGTGGCCGCGGAGTCGCCGCCCTCCTGGCGCTTGCGCGCGTTGTAGACCAGGAACTTGGTCACCTCGCCCAGCGCGCGGCCCTCCTTGCGGTGGTAGACGATGAGCCCCACGCCGCCCTGCTGCGCCATCCGCACGCCCTCCTCGATGCCGTGCACCAGGTAGGGCCGGCAGGTGCAGATGTCGCTGCCGAAGACGTCCGAGCCGTTGCACTCGTCATGCACTCGCGCCGCCAGCGGCACGTCCCGGTCCGCCAGCGAGGCGATGTTCCCAAACACATACAGCGTCAGCCCACCGATGGGCGGCAGGAAGACGTGCAGGTCCGGGCGGGTGATGAGCTCCGGGTACATGCCGCCGGTGTGCTCGAAGAGGCCCCGGCGCAGCGCGCCCTCCGTCAGGCCGAAGCGTTCGGCGATGCCGGGCAGGTACCAGACGGGCTCCACCGCGGCCTTCACCACCTTCACGTCCCCGTTGGCCGCCACCAGCTCGCCGTCCACCTCGAGGCGCCCGGCGGCGATGGCCTCGCGCACCTCCGGCATGTTGATGTGGGCCCTTGTGACGGCGATGGTGGGCCGGTAGTCCACGCCCTGCTCGGCGTAGGCGCGGAACACCTGCGACGCCACCGCGCCCCAGGGGTCCAGCGACACGATGCGCCTGGGGTCGCTCCACGACGGATAGGGGCCCACCTGCGCCGCGGGCGAGGTGTTGGTCAGGTCCGCCTTGTGGTCCTGCGGCAGCTTGCCCGCGGACACCGCCAGCGCCCGGTAGATGGAGTACGCGCCCGAGTGCGTGCCGATGACGTTGCGGTTCGCGGCGTCGGAGAGCGTGGCCACCACCGGGCCCCGGCGCAGCGGCTCCGATTCGCCCCAGCGCAGCGGCACTCCGGGCACCTGCCCGTCGGGGTGGGACGTGAGACGGATGTGATTGACAGGCTTCTTGTCAGCCATGGGTGCACCCTCCTTGTGGGGCGCGGGAAAGGACAGACGTCTGCAAATGGGGGAGCGGCAGAGGGGGACGCCAGCGCGGCGTCAGCTCATCCAGGAGCCGTCGGTGCGCGCGGACCACTTGCGCGTCACCTTCTTGAGCTGGCTCCAGAAGTCGAGGCTCGACGGGCCGGTGACGTCCCCGTGGCCGAACTTCGACTCGCCCGTGCCGCCGAAGGAGAAGGGCTCGCGCGGCACCGGCACGCCCACGTTCACGCCCACCATGCCGGCCCTGGCGCCCTCCACCACCGACTGGGCCACCGCGCCGCTGGTCGTGAAGATGGACGCCGCGTTGCCGTAGGGCGACGCGTTCTCCACCGCGAGCGCCGCCGACAGCGTGGGCACCCGCACGATGGACAGCACCGGGCCGAACAGCTCGCGCCGCGCGGCCTCCATCTCCGGCCGCACGCCGTCCAGCACCGTGGGGCCCAGCCAGTGGCCGTTCGCGTAGGCCTCGCCCGCGGGCCGCTTGCCGCG
>NZ_JBKGHJ010000161.1:0-16145 GCF_046520365.1 Corallococcus sp. 4LFB | reverse complement strand
CGCGCGCCCGGCCCACCGACACGCCCGGGCCCACGGTGGCGCCTTCTTCCACGACAGCGCCCGCGCCCACGTACACGGGCCCGCGCACCGTGCCCGCGACGCGGGCCTCCGGGTGCACCCATGCTCCGGCCGCGCCGTCCTTCAGCCCCGCGAGCGGCGAGTCCTTCCCCAGCGCCTGGAGCGGCACGCGCCCTTCGAGCACGTCCCGCACCGTGGCCAGGTAGCGCGACGGCATGCCCAGGTCGGACCAGTACGCGTCCACCGCGTGCCCGCGCACCTGGAGCCCCGCCTGCATCACCCGCACGTAGACCTCGCGGTTGATGTCCTCGGGGCCCTCCGCGGTCATGAAGTCGAACACGCTGGGGGACATCACGTGCACGCCGGTGAAGTGCCACGGCGTGAGGCCCTCACCGCCCGGCCCGTGCCCCGCGATGCGGCGCACCTGCCCGCCCGCGTCCGCCTCCACCGCCGCGTACTTCTCCCCTTCCGGCATGGGCAGCAGCACCATCGTCGCCACCGCGCCGGAGGCCCGGTGCGCCGCGACCACGGGCCTCAGGTCCACCGGGAAGAGGATGTCCCCGTTGAACACGAGGAAGTCCTCGCCGGAGAGGAAGTCGCGCAGGCCGCGGATGCCGCCGCCCGTCCCCTGGATGACGGGCTCGTGCACGACGTGCAGGGGCAGCCCCGCGCGCTCGCACTCCGCGCGGGCCACCGCCGCCATCGTGTCCGGCAGGTGGTGCGTGTTGATGCCCACCGCCGTCACGCCCGCGGCCTTCAGCACCGCCAGGTGGTAGCGCAGCAGCGGCTGCCCGAGGAACGGCATGGCCGGCTTGGGCCAGCGCTCGGTGAGCGGGCGCAGGCGCGTGCCCAGGCCCGCGCAGAGGACCATCGCCTTCATGGGCTCAGGCCGCCAGCTCGGGCACGTACTTCGCCACCAGCTTCTGCAACCCGGAGAGCTCCGGCCGGCGCGCGAACGCGGCCTTCACGTAGCGCAGCGACGCGGGGATGGACACGAGGAAGCCCGGGTTGCCCTTGAAGCGGTGGATGTACTCGAAGCGGCCCGCGTCCTTCAGCTTGCGCTGGATGGTGAGCAGGTCGAAGAACGCCTTGAACTCCTTCGCGTCGATCTTCTCCCCGCTCTCCTGCTCGAACGTGGCGATGTAGCGGTCCAGCATCGTGTCCACGAAGTCGCGGTCCAGCTCCACGTAGCTGTCGCGCAAGAGCGCCACCAGGTCGTACTGGCGAGGGCCCTGGAGCGCGTCCTGGAAGTCGATGACGACCAGCTCGCCCTCCTTCACCATGATGTTGCGGCTCTGGTAGTCGCGGTGCGTGAAGCCGCGCGGCGCGGCGGCCAGCTGCTTCGCGATGTCCCGGAACGTGGCGTCCAGCTCCGCGCGCTCCTGGGCCGTGGGCTGCTTGCCGCTCCAGGCCTCCAGGCCCCACTCGCGGAAGTGGTGCAGCTCCCAGTCGTACAGGTCCTCGTCGAAGGCGCGCGTGAAGGCCAGGCAGTCCGGGTCGCGCTGCTTCTCCGCCTGCACGCGCAGCTTCGCCAGCAGGTCCACCGCGCGCGTGTAGAGCGCCTGGTTGTGGCGGCCGCCCTCCAGCGCGGACTCGAAGGTGATGTCGCTCAGGTCCTCCAGCACCATGATGCCGGCGGGCTCGTCGTAGCGGAGGATGCGCGGCACCCGCACGCCCAGCTTCTCCAGGTAGCGGTGGACGTTGATGAAGGGCAGCTCCTTCGGGGGCTCGCCCTTGGTGGCCTCCTCGCTCTTCTTCGTCGCGTCCGGCGGCATCACCATCAGCACCCAGCTGTCCGGGGCGGCGCCGACGCGGTAGTAGGAGCGGTTGCTCGCGTCGCCCTTCAGCTTCTTGATGGGGGCATCGGGGACGGGACGGCCAATGGCCTGTCCCACCTGGTCGCGAAGGGCGGCCTCAAGTTCCATGGGGGGCGGGTGCTCCGGAGGGGGAAGGAACGGCGCCCGCGAGTATCGGAGGCACGGCGCGGCGGGTCAAAGCCCGCGTGGGCCCCTCGCCCGACGGACGCCTGCCCTGTCGCCTACGCGACGAGGCGCCCCAGGGCCCCACGGCTCCGAGGCCAGGGGGACGTACCCCGGAGGGGGCAAGGGGAAACGCCCACCCGTTCGCGGCATCCTGCGTCAGGAAGGGCCATGCCTCCGGGCATGTTCCCCCTGACGGGGCGGAGCACGTATAAGGCCCCGACCCCCCCATTTTCCGGGAAGCCACGCACGATGGACATCCAACAGAACATCCTCACCGCCATTGGCCACACGCCGCTGGTGAAGCTCAACAAGCTCGTCGGTCCGAACGACGCCACCGTGCTCGTGAAGTGCGAGTTCATGAACCCCGGCGCGTCCATCAAGGACCGCATGGCGCTCTACATCATCGAAAAGGCCGAGCGGGAGGGGAAGCTCAAGCCCGGCGGCACCATCGTGGAGAACACGTCCGGCAACACCGGCATGGGCGTGGCGCTGGCCGCGGCGGTGAAGGGCTACAAGTGCATCTTCACCATGCCGGACAAGATGTCCCTGGAGAAGATCAACCGCCTGAAGGCCATGGGCGCCCAGGTCGTCGTCACGCCGACGAACGTCCCGGCGGAGGACCCGCGCAGCTACTACGAGACGTCGAAGCGGCTGGCCAAGGAGACGCCCGGCGCCTTCATGCTGAACCAGTACCACAACCCGGACAACATCGAGGCGCACTACCACACGACGGGTCCGGAGATCTTCCAGCAGACCGAGGGCAAGTTCGACTACTTCGTGTCCGGCCTGGGCACCGGCGGCACCATGAGCGGCGCCGGCAAGTTCCTCAAGGAGAAGATCCCCGGCCTGAAGAACATCGGCGTGGATCCGGAGGGCTCCGTCTACGAGGGCTACTTCAAGACGGGCAAGCTCACCGAGCCGCACGTCTACAAGGTCGAGGGCATCGGCGAGGACATGCTCTGCGGCGCCATGGACTTCAAGGTCGTGGACGACGTGCGGCAGGTGGATGACCGCATGTGCTTCAACGCCGCGCGCCGGCTGGCGCGCGAGGAGGGCATCTTCGCGGGCGGCTCGTCCGGCGCGGCGGTGCACGTGGCGGTGCAGCTGGCGAAGGAGGTCGGCAAGGGGAAGACCATCGTGGTCGTCCTGCCGGACTCCGGCAGCAGCTACATCAGCAAGTTCCACTCCGACGAGTGGATGCGCGACAACGGCTTCATGCAGGAGAAGGGCGCCGGCACCGTGCGCGACATCATCGGCGCCAAGCCCCGCGAGCTGAAGACGGCCAGGCGCGGTGACCGCGTGGACCGCGTGGTGGAGACGATGCGCAGCCACGGCATCAGCCAGATGCCGGTGGTGTCCGACGACGGGCGCGCCGTGGGCATGGTGCACGAGTACGACCTGCTCAACGCCCTGGTGGCCAGCAAGGTGAAGTTCCAGGACGCCATCGACCCCATCGTCGCCCCGCTCCAGGGCGCGGTGTCCGCCGAGGCCAGCATCGACCGGCTGCGCGAAATCTTCGCGCGCGACAACGTGGCCGTGGTGAAGGACGGCGAGACGGTCATCGCCATCGTCACGAAGATCGACCTCATCGACCACCTGCACCGCACCGCCGCCTAAAGCAGCGGGAGCGGTCGCCCCAAAACACCGAGGGCCCGGAAGGAGGAGCGAATCCTCCCTTCGGGCCCGTCGTGCTTCAGCGGTGCGGTGTGCTCAGAGCCCGGCGGGGTCCGGCTTCGTCAGGTCCAGGGCCACCATGTGGAAGCCCGTGCCGACGTGGATGAAGCCGAAGCGCTCCGCGCGGTTCTTGATGGCGTCGAGCTGCGAATAGCCCAGCAGCAGCTTGAAACCCTGGCGCCGGGCCTCGTCGCGGACGGCGGCGACGATGGCGTTGACCGCCTCGTTGCGGTCCTCCTTGGACAGCCCGGGCGCGGCGATGATGCCTTCAATCAGCGCCACGGAGCTGTCCGTGCGGTACAGGAAGCCCGCCGCCTTGTCCGGCACCACGAACCCGAACTCCGGAAGGGCATCCGGCGTCATCGTCTCTTCCCATGGCTTGCGCCACAGGTTGAGCAGCTCGTGGTGGACCTGGGGGTCGAAGCGGACGGGCTTCATGGACTAGGAGAGGAACGTCGACATCTTCTGGGCGGCGAGTTCCGTCGCGTTGCCCATGCCCAGGCTGGTGAGCGGGTTCTTGTTGGCCTTGAACAGGTCCCCGAGGATGTCGGTGACCTTGCTCTTGCCCGTCGCCAGGTTCAGCGCGCCGGACAGCAGGCTGTTGCCGCCCGCGCCGTCCATCAGGCCGGAGTTGGCGAACGCGCCCAGCGCGTTCTTGAACACGCCGCCGCCCGGGATGAGGTCGGTGGCCGCGCCCAGCAGCGACTGGAGGGGGTTCTTGCCCTGCATCAGGCCGCTGGCGAACGACATCGCCGCGCCGAGGAGCGGGTTCACCATCGTCACGAACGGCTTGACGACGTCCATCACCTTGCCGAGAGCCTTGCCGATGCCACCCATGGTCTGATCCTTTTCGGGGAGGGCCGCGCAGGCCCTCGAAGTGAGACTGACAGTGGGATTCTCGAAAGGACGCCGGAGAAGTTTCCGGTTCCCTGATTATCCGGGCCACTGCCAGAAAAAGCCCCGGAGTTCCGGGGCCTTGGCGGGACGGCTCAGCCCCGGATGGGGCCCTTCTTCGCGTCGGCCGGGTTCACGGCGGCGCCCGGCTTGGGGGCCACGGTCTGCCCGCCCTTGTTCGCGGAGCCCAGGGCGGCGCTGTAGCGCTCGTGGCTGTTGTCGCTGCTGAAGCCGTCGCGCTGCTGGGCGGGGCTGATGACGATCTCCCCGTCGATGATCTTCTGCAGGTGGGTGCCGATCTCCTCCACCGTGGCGATCTTCGGGTCGCGCGCCTTCAGCTCCTCGTCCGGGATGATCTCCAGCTGGGGCGGCTTGTCCGGGTGGATGGCGTAGTCGAGGATCTTCTCCACGTACTGCGCGACCGGGATCTTCAGCATCTCCGCCTGCTGCTTCACGTCCGCGTCGGCCAGCAGCTCCGCGCGCACCACTTCCACGGGACGCTTCAGCCGGCTGGGCGCCGGGGGAGGAACCACCTCGTTGGGGTTGGACATGGGCTTCTCCTTTGGGCCTATTGCTACCCCAGGTCAGCCCTGGAACTCAAAGTGTGGGGCGAATCGCTAGGGGGCCGGGGGGCGGCGGGCGAAGAGGGCGGTGGCCACCTCCGTCATCACCACCTCGCCGTGCTGGTTCACGACCTCCAGGCCCAGCTTCAGCGCGCCGCGGTCCGGCTTGCTCACGGAGGGCCTCGCCTCCAGCGTCGTGATGCGCACGGTGAGCGTGTCGCCCGGGCGCACGGGCTTCTTCCAGCGCAGCTCGTCCAGGCCCGGTGAGCCCATGCCGGCGGCCTTGCCCAGCAGGCCCTCCACCATGAGCTTGTGGCAGATGGCGGCGGTGTGCCAGCCGCTGGCGATGATGCCGCCGTAGATGCTCCTGGCGGCGGCGTCCTCGTCGATGTGGAAGGGCTGGGGGTCGAACTGGCGCGCGAACGCGAGGATCTCCTCGCGCGTCACCACGTACGGCCCCCGCTCCATGACCTCGCCGATGGGGAAGTCCTCGAAGTAGCGCATGGTGTCCCTTCCGTTGGTGCCGGGCCCGCCGGCGGTTCATTCCGCCCTTCCCTACCCTCCGGCGGGCCTCGCGGCTACTGCGGAAGCGGCTCCTCCGGGTCGGCCACGGACTCCGGCGTGTCCGCGGGCGGCACGGGGCCGCGCGGCCGGGCTCGGCGCGGTCGTCCGTGGGGCCGGCGGCGTGTCCTGGGCCTCCTCCGCCTGGGCCTCGTCCGCCTCCAGGGCGCTGGCCTGGACGCGGGTGGCGGACTTCAGCAGCGTCTTCTTGAGGACCAGCGTGTCGCGCACGGTGTTGCTGGAGGTGATCAGCCGCGCGGTGAGCGTGCCGCCGTCCACCACCACGTCCAGGAAGCCGTAGGCCGCGGCGTCGCGCACGGCGGTCCACGAGGGCTGGCTGGTGGCGAAGGCGCGCAGCGTGGCGCCACCGCTGCCGACGACGAGGTACGGGATGCCGCGCTGGGTGCTGGAGGCCACGTTGTCGCCGTACATGGGCTTGCTGCGCTCGTAGTCGTGGTCGTGGCCGGTGAGGACCAGGTCCACGCCGTACTTCTCGAACAGGGGGCCGAACTGGCGGCGCATGGTGAGCTGCGAGCCGTGCTCACCGCTGGACCAGGACGGATGGTGGAAGAAGACCACCGTCCACGGGCGCGTGTTCGCCGCCAGGTCCGCCTCCGCCCACGTCTTCTGCGCCGAGAGCGTGCACCGGTCCGCGGACGCCAGGCCCACCGCGCAGTTGGAGTCCAGGGAGAGGAAGTGCACCGGGCCCCAGTCGAAGGAGTAGTAGCGCTCGGAGCCCTGCGGGTTGTTGGCCGGCAGGTACATGCTGTCCAGGTAGGGCTGCGCCTGGTTCGTCACGTACTCGTGGTTGCCGGGCGTGGCGAACATGGGCACCTCGCGCAGCAGGCCCGCCATGGGCGTGAAGAGGTGCGCCTGGAACTCCGCGTCCGTGCCATTGGGGTAGGCGTTGTCACCCAGGGCCAGCAGCAGCTCCGAGCGCCACGCGGGCGTGGACATCACCGCCATCACCTTCGCCTGCATGCTGCCGCCGGTGCCGAAGTCCCCCATCGCGGTGAAGTGCGCCTTCGTGGCCGCGGAGGTCGTGGACGTCTTGAAGGAGCGCAGGCCCGTCTTGCTGCCGCAGGCCTCCACCACGTAGCCGTAGGTGCGGCCCGCGGACAGGCCGGACAGCTTCACCGCGTGGCGCGTGCCGGACACGCCCGCGCTGACGGAGGACGTGAGGCTGGTGCCCTCGCCGTAGCGCACCGTGGGGGTGCAGCTGCTGGGGGTGCGGAAGGCCACGATGGCGGACGTCTGCTTCACGCTCTGCAGGTACGGCAGGCGCGGCAGCGCGGGGCCGGAGTCGCTGGTGGACGGCGGCGCGGAGGCCGAGCACGCCCGCGCCTCCGCGATGGAGTTCCAGTCGTTTACCGTGTTGCCGTTGACGGTGACGCGCACGTAGCGCGCGCTGCGCGAGGAGAACGCCACCGTCTGCGCGGCCGTGGTGAGCGCGCTGTCCCCCGCGTACGCCTGGGTGAAGCTGCTGCCGTCGGTGGACGTGGAGACGACGAAGTGGTTCTGGCGCTCGTTGCCCCGGTGCCACGCGAGGGTGGTGCCCGTGAGCGTCTGCGAGGAACCCAGGTCCATCTGAAGCCAGACGCCCGTCCCCTGCGCGCTCCAGCGCGTGGCCAGGTCGTCGTCCTGCGTGTTGGCGGGGACGTTGCCGTCGTCGCCGCTGGCCGTCACCGCCTTCGTGACGAGCTGGTTGCAGTTGGACGCGGCGAGCGCCTCCGGCAGCGCGACGGGAGGGAGGTCGGAGTCGGTGGAAGCGGGCGGGGACTCGCAGCCAGTCGCGAGGCACGCGCCCAGAAGGCAGGTGGAGACAAGCAGTCGGTTACGCATCGCGGCGGGAACGTTGTGCAGCAGCCAACATTCCCCCTGCACCGGAGGGCAGGCCGGCTGCCTGGGGCGGAGGCGGGCGTGAGGCGCGCGCGGGGTCTGGAAACGACACAGGGCCTCCACGCGCCCGGTGTGGGGAGCGTGAAGGCCCTGGGGTTTCAGCGGGGCGTGCGCGCCGGGACTACTTCACGCGCTCGAGCGCCTGCGCGAGGTCGTCGATGAGGTCCTGCGCGTCCTCGATGCCGACGGACAGGCGGATGAAGCCGTCCGCGATGCCCAGCTTCTCCCGCGTCTCCCTGGGGATGGAGGCGTGGGTCATGATGGCGGGGTGCTCGATGAGGGACTCGACGCCGCCCAGGGACTCGGCGCAGGCGAAGACCTTCACCGTCTTGAGGAAGGTGCGCGCCGCCTCCAGGCCGCCGTGGATGTCGAACGTCAGCATGCCGCCGAAGCCGGTCATCTGCTGCTTGGCGAGCGCATACTGCGGATGCGTCTCCAGGCCCGGGTAGGTGACCTTCTTCACCTGCTTGTGCGTGGACAGGTACTGGGCCACCTTCATCGCGTTCTGCGCGTGGCGGTCCATGCGCACGTGCAGCGTCTTCACGCCGCGCAGCACGAGGAAGCTGTCGAAGGCGCCGGACACGCCGCCCACCGCGTTCTGCAGGAAGTACATCCGCTCCGCGACGTCGTCGCGGCTGGTGCAGACGAAGCCGCCCACCACGTCGCTGTGGCCGTTGAGGTACTTCGTCGTGGAGTGCGCCACGACGTCGAAGCCCAGCGACAGCGGCTTCTGGAAGTACGGCGTCATGAACGTGTTGTCCGCGACGGACAGGATGCCGCGCTTCTTGGCGATTTCGGCGATGCGGCCCAGGTCGATGAGCTTGAGCATCGGGTTCGTCGGCGTCTCCACCCAGACCATCTTCGTCTTCGGGGTGATGGCCGCCTCGAAGTTCTCCGGCTTGGAGAGGTCCACGAAGGAGAAGTTCAGGCCGGAGCGCTTGAACACCTTGTCGAAGATGCGGAAGGTGCCGCCGTACACGTCGTCGGAGACGATGACGTGGTCACCGGCCTCCAGCATGTGCATCAGCATGTCCGTGCCGGCGAGGCCGGACGCGAACGCGGCGCCGTACTTCGCGCCCTCCAGCGCGGCCAGGCAGTCCTGCAGCGCCTTGCGCGTGGGGTTCTGCGTGCGGCTGTACTCGTAGCCCTTGTGCTCCCCCGGCCCGTCCTGGACGTAGGTGGAGGTCAGGTAGACGGGCGTCATGATGGCGCCGTGGTGGGATCCGGCTCCTGGCCGGCATGGATGGCGAGCGTGTCGAAGCGCATGGCCCGCGACCTAACACAGTCCCACCGGCCGCGCAGCGTCCCCGCCCCTGTTCCGGGGTCCTACTCGAAGCGCCCGTGCCGGCCCGCGCCCCGGGCGAACCGGGTGGTCCCGGGGATGGACTCCGTCTGGAGCACCTCCACCCCGCCCTGGAACTCCTGGCGCATCGCGTCTTCGAACGCCAGGTCGGCCTGGGCGTAGGCGGAGGCCCGGTCCGCGTTCATGCAGGCCTGGGGGAAGGCGGCGATTTGCGCGGCCAGCGCCTCGGCGGCGGCCCGGGCCTCGCCCCTCGGCACCACGCGGTTGACCAGGCCCATGCCCAGCGCCTCGGCGGCGGAGACAGGGCGGCCAGTGAGGATGAGGTCCAGGGCGCGTGACAGGCCAATCAGCCGGGGCAGGCGCACGGTGCCCCCGTCGATGAGGGGCACCCCCCAGCGGCGGCAGAAGACGCCCAGCACCGCGTCCTCCTCCGCCACGCGCAAATCACACCACAGGGCCAGCTCCAGGCCGCCCGCCACCGCGTGGCCACTGATGGCGGCCACGACGGGCTTGGACAGCCGCAGGCGCGAAGGCCCCATGGGCCCGTCCCCGTCCGGCTCCAGACGCAGGAGGCGACCCTCGGACACGGCCTTCAGGTCCGCGCCCGCGCAGAACGTCCCCGCGTCGCCGTACAGCACGCCCACGCGCGCGTCGGGGTCCGCGTCGAAGGCACGGAAGGCGTCCGCCAGCGCCTGGGCCGTGCTGGCGTCCACCGCGTTGCGGACCTCCGGCCGGTGGAGGATGACGGTGGTGACGGGGCCGTTCTTCTCGACGCGCACGCTCATGGGCACGGGTTTTCCCCCGCCCCCGGGGCGGCCTGCAATATGAGGGGGCGCATGGCGGACGAAGGCAAAGAGGACACACCGGGCGCGGGCATGTTCGAGAACCGCCTGCGCAAGAACGCGAAGCGCCTGCGCAAGTGGGCGCGCGCGCAGGGGCTCACCGCCTTCCGCGTCTACGACCGGGACATCCCCGAGTACTCCTACGCGGTGGACCTCTACGGCGACCACGCCCACGTCGTGGAGTTCCCCCGCCGCAAGGCCCACGCGAAGGGCGCGAACGCGGACGCCGACCGCGCGGAGGTGCTCGCCGCGGTCACCTCCGTGCTGGGCGTGCCGCCCGAGCGCACGTCCGTGAAGACGCACACGCCCCAGCCCTGGGGCCGCTCGCAGTATGGCCGCGTGGGTGAGGGCAGCGAGCGGCTGGTGGTGGAGGAGCAGGGCCTCAAGTTCTGGGTGAACCTGGGCGACTACCTGGACACCGGCCTCTTCATGGACCACCGCAACACCCGCGCGCGCGTGCGCGGCGAGGCGAAGGGGAAGCACTTCCTCAACCTCTTCGCGTACACCGGCGCGTTCACCGTGTACGCGGCGGCGGGCGGCGCGGCGGACAGCGTGAGCGTGGACCTGTCCAACACGTACCTGGACTGGGCGGAGGACAACCTGGTCCTCAACGGCCTGGCGGACCCGCGCCACGTGCTCATCCGCGCGGACGCGAAGGCGTGGCTGGAAGACCAGGCGAAGCACGGCGAGGACCGCTACGACCTCATCGTCTGCGACCCGCCGTCGTTCTCCACGTCGAAGAAGATGTCGGGGACCTTCGACGTGCAGCGCGACCACGTGCGGATGCTGGAACACCTCCGGGCGCTCATGGCCCCCGGAGGCGTCCTCTACTTCTCCACCAACTTCCTGGGCTTCGAGCTGAAGGACTCCGCGACCCGGGGCATGGAGAAGGTGGAGGAACTCACCCCCCGCTCCATCCCCGAGGACTTCCACCGCAAGGAGATCCACCGCTGCTGGCGCATGGTGGCCCCCTCGCGGTGAGCGTCAGCCGCTGACGGCTACAGCCAGCAGACGTTGTCCTGGCAGCGCTCGCCGGACGGGCACTCGCAGTTGGCCTGGCAGACCTTGCCGGAGCCGTGGTTCACCGGCTTGCACTGGCCGCTCGCGCACATCTGGCCGGCCGGGCACTCGCAGTTGGCGCGGCACACCGTGCCGGTGGTCCCCGCGTCCGTGGAGGGCTGCGCCGGGGGCAGCTTGCACTTGCCGCTGGTGCAGACCTCACCGGACGGGCACTCGCAGTTCACCGTGCAGGACCAGTTGCTCCCCGAGCCCGCGTCCGGCGTGGGCAGCTTGCAGTAGCCGTTGGTGCACGTCTGGCCGGAGGGGCAGTCGCAGTTGGCCTGGCACGCCTGGCCCGGGTCGGCTGCGGCGACTTGCACTGGCCGCTGGTGCAGACCTGGCCCGCCGGGCACTCGCAGTTGGCCTGGCACTGGCCGCCGGCAGGAATCGGCAGGCAGTAGCCCACCTCGCACTTGGTGTCCGCCGAGCACTCCGTCGTGGAGGTGCAGGGCGCGCGGCACTGGCCGTTCACGCAGTCGCGGCCGTTGGGGCACTGGGCCTCCGTGGTGCAGGCGTTCGGGTCCGGCTGCGGCGTCTGGCACAGGCCCTGGAAGCACACGCCGCCGGGGCCGCACTTGTCGTCGCTGTCGCACTCCTTCCGGCAGGTGCCGTTGATGCAGTAGCTGTCCGTGCCGCAGTCAGTATTGACCCGGCAGGTGGGGGCGGAGCCGCCGTCCGTGCCCGCGTCCGGCTTCGTGCCGCCGTCCGTGCCCGCGTCCGGCCGGGTGCCGCCGTCCGTCTTGGTGCCGCCGTCCGTCTTGGTGCCGCCGTCCGTGGTGCCGGTGGTGGTGGTGCAGAAGTTGTCCTTGCAGCGGCCGCCCGCGCCACATTCCGAGTCGCGGTAGCAGGACTGGGCGCACCAGCCGTTGATGCACATCTGCGTGCCGGGACACTCGCTGGAGTACACGCAGGTCTGGGAGTTGGAGCCCAGGTCCAGCAGCTGCCGGAGTGACAGTACTGGTTGGAGCCACAGTCGGACGTGGAGGAGCAGCCGTAGCTGGTGTCGTAGTCGTCGTCGGGCCAGTACCCGCCGCCGCTCGTCTCGAGGATGCAACCCGACAGCAGGCCTAACAGCGCAAGGAACGGCACGTACAACATGCCGCGAAGCGTGGTGTTCCTCATGAGTGGGGGCTCCAAAGGAATGGGATGGGTCCGGACCGGCCACCGGGGGGGTCATCCGATTTCGAGAGCCTTCGACGCAAGAGGGGGCCGGATTGATCAAATAATTTTGATCTTTTTTCGTCTCTCCGGAGACCCAGGGGCACGGAGGCAGTGTGCTCGTCTGGACCACCGACACAGACTGGAGGGCGTTCCTGGAGGAAGGGGACGTCCGGCGTCGCCCTGAAGGAGAAGCCCTGGTGTTCAGCCGAGGAGCGCGCACGTGGGCCTCCGCGGCCCCGCCGGAGTCCGGCGTGGGCGTGGTGGGCGCGCGCGCTCCGGCCTCCTCCGACGAGGCCCACCTGCGGCTCCTGGTCCACCGCATCCAGGAGGGGGACCTGGCCGCCTTCGAGCAGCTCTACGAGGCCACGAAGCAGGACGTGGCGCGCACGCTGCGCCACCTGGTGGGAAACCGGGTGGAGGTGGACGACCTGCTCCAGGAGACGTACCTGCGGCTGCTCACGGCGGTGAAGGGCTTCCGGGGCGAGTCGCGCTTCAGGACGTTCCTCTACCGGGTGTGCGCCAACGTGGCGCTCAGCCATCTGAGGTGGAAGCGCCGCCGGCCGGAGGACCCCTTCGCGGACCCGCCGGAGGTGGTGGCCACGGGCGAGGACCCGGAGCGCGCCGCGGAGCGTCGTCAGGCGGCCCGGCTGGTGGAGGCGGCGCTGGAGAAGCTCAAGCCCAAGAAGCGCATCGTCTTCGTCTACCACGAGCTGTGCGGCATGAGCCCGGACGAGATTGCCCTCGCCGTGGGAAGCTCCGCCAACACCGTGCGCAGCCGCCTGCACCACGCGAGACTGGAGTTCACCGAGGCCATGCAGCGTCTGGTCGTCGCCCGGCCGGTGGGAGGTTCCCATGGCCGGCCATGAGACGCAGGCCCTGTGGGCGCTGGCCGCGGGGGAGCTGGATGCGGCCGCCCAGGCCCGAGTGGAGGCGCACGTCGCGGAGTGCGCCGCGTGCGCGGCGGAGTGGAAGCGCGTGGTGGAGGCCCGGGCGCTGCTGCACTCGGCGCGCTCGGTGGAGCCCTCCGTGCGGTGGGAGGAGACCGGGGCGAAGCTGAAGGCCCAGGCGGCGAAGCGGATGGCCCGGCGCGAGCCGAGGTTCCTGTCGCCCTGGGCGATGACGCTCGCGGGGGCCTGCGCCGTCGCGCTGGTGCTGTGGCTGGGCGGTTCGCTCTGGAAGGAGGCCGGGACACAGGCCCCGTCGGTCATCGCGACGGGTTCGGGCCCCGAGACCGCGCCGGCCGGGGTGAAGGCCGCCGGCCAACCTGGGGCCACGGCAGAAGCCGTCGCGGCCCGGCCGGACAGTGGCGCCTGGGAAGCAAGAGGCGGTCGCGGTGCAGCCAGCGGGAGCGCCTGGGAAGCAGGAAGCCGTCGCGGTCCCCCCGGACCTGACGCCTGCGAAGCAAGAAGCGGTCGCGGCCCGCCCGGACCTGACGCCTGCGAAGCAAGAAGCGGTCGCGGTTCGGCCGGAGGCTGCGTCCGAGAAGCACGAGGCGGTCGCGGTCCGGCCGGAGCCAGCCTCCGAGAAGCAAGAGGCGGTCGCGGTCCGGCCGGAGGCTGCGTCCACCACGGAGGCGGAGCGCGTGAGCGGCGCGGTGCTGCGGGAGGCCTCCGGTTCGGAGCATGCGCTGGCGGCCGGGATGCGGCTTCGCTCCGGCATGGCGGTGCGGACGCCCCCGAAGGCTTCGGCGGTGCTGCGGCTTCCGGATGCGAGCCGGGTGCGGCTGTCGGCGGACTCGGACGTGGTGTTCGCGCGCGCGGAGCCGAACGCCGTGCACCTGACCGTCCAGCAGGGACGGCTCTCCGTGAGTGCCTCTCATGCGAAGCGCGAGGCGTTCCTCGTGGAGTCCGCCGGCCTGCGCGTCTCCGTCGTGGGGACGGTCTTCTCGGTGGAGCGCACGGCGACCGGTGCCGCGGTGGCGGTCCTGGAAGGACGCGTGCGCGTGGACGCGGAGGGCCAGCCTCCGCGCTTCGTGGACGCGGGTGAACGCGTGGAGCTCGCTGGCACGGGCGAAGCCATGAAGCCCCGCGCCCTCTCCGCCGGAGACCGGCAGGCGTTCCGCGCCCTGCGCGCCGCCGAACCGGGCCCCGCGGTCGCGAGCGTCCTGCCCACGAAGAAGGCCCCTCCACGACCGGAGGGCGGCAGCGCCCCGCGCCAGTCCGTTGCCACGGCTGCCAATCCGTTGGATGCGCCCGCGCCCGGCACGCCGCCCGTGGAGGACGCCGCCGCACCGTCGCAGGCCATCGCCAACGTGACGCCGGACTCCCCTGCCCCGGAGACCCCGCGCCAATCCGTTGCCACCGCCTCCAATCCCTTGGAGAGCGCTCCGGCCCAGGCGCAGGCGGCCAACACGGAGATTCCCCAGGCGGTGGCCGTGACTCCGAACGAGACCTCTCCGTCCGACGACTTCGTGCCCTACCCCGGCACGCCGGCGGGCTCGCTCGCGTCCTCCGCGCCCCTGCCGACGCCGGGCGCCGTGCAGGCTCCGTCCATGGCCCCGGCCGCTCCCACGGAGCCGCGCAAGCGCAAGACGCTGGGCGCGCTCGTCCCGGGCGGACTCCTGTCGGACGACTCCGACGAGCGGTTCCTCGGCTACGCCAAGGTGCAGACCGCCGCCGCCACGTGCGGGCGCTTCCTCGTGGGGCTCGGGGAGATCGCCGTCGCCAGCCCGCGCACGGGCCACCGGGAAGAGGCCCGCATCCTGCGCGGCCGCTGCTTCAACAAGCAGCACCAGCCCTCGGACGCGGAGGACGAGTTCCGCCAGTACCTCCGCGAGTTCCCCAACGGCCGCTACGCCACCGAGGCCCGCATCGCCCTGGGCCTGTCCGCCGAGCCGCAGCCGGGCGCACCCGCGAGGGCCCCCGCGCCCCTGCCGGTCCCCACGCCCGTCACGCCGCGGTGGAACGGCTCGCCGCAGCGGACGCCCGTCAGCCCCGGGGTTCCTCGTCGCTGGTGAACTCCGCGTCCACCTCGCCCCCTTCGCTCCGGGGGCGACGGAAGGTCGCGGGGCCCTCCGAGGGCTCCGCCGTCGCGGGCGCCTCCTGCGAATCGAAGCGCCGGGCGTCCTGGAACGGGTCCTCGCCCGGCATGGGCCCGACGCCACCGAACTGCGTGAACCGCACGGCGCCCGACTGCAGCGTCTGCTCCAGCGAGCGCCGCACCCGCGCCGTCATCCAGCGGCGCACCGGCGGCACCATCAGCGCCAGCCCCATCACGTCCGAGATGAACCCCGGCGCGATGAGCAGCGCCCCGCCCACCAGAATCAGCACGCCGTTGAGCAGGCCCTCCTCGGGCACGCCGCCGCCAGCCATGGCTTCACGCCAGTTGCGGAACACCCGCTCGCCCTGCCTCCGGGCGATGAGGCTTCCCAGCACGGCGGAGCCCGCCAGCAGCGCGAGCGTGGCGCCCAAGCCGATGTGGTGCCCCAGCGTGATCAGCAGGTACAGCTCCGCCAGGGGCAACAGGATGCAGACGATGACGAGGACCTTGAGCACGCTGGCACGTTAACGCCAGATTCACTCCCGCGCTCATTGCCAGCCGGACAACGCGTGTTCCCGGCGGTGAGCGCCTGCCAGGGTCGCCGCCGCCCCGTGGGGTGGCCCCCGCCCGGCTCACTCGCCGTTGAGCTGCCCCATCAGGAAGCGCATCACGAAGAAGAGGATGGCGAAGCCGCCCACCGCGAAGAGCACCAGCCGCGTCGACAGCGACATGCGCTCGGACGGCAGGCCCAGCGAGTCCACCCGCTCCGCCCGGTTCATCGCCTCCTCCAGGCCGGGGGTGATCTCCATGGGCTTCGCGGTGCGCCGGTAGAGCTCCGTGCGCAGGTACTGCTCCACCACCATCTCCGTGTCGGAGCCCGTGAGGACCCGCCCCAGCTGCGGGTCGAACAGCCGGAGCTGGGCCTTGTGGGCCAGCGCGGCGGCTTCGGTCAGGGCCTCGCGGATGAGCTCCTCGCGGTCCTCCAGCGGCACGCGCAGCTCCGTGCCCACCACCCGCTTGCCGTCGCGCAGGGGCAGCACCTCCACGGCGCCCACCCCCAGGTCCCACTCGCGCACGCCGTCCGGGCGGACGTCCCCGGGCGCGCCGCCAGCAGGGCCTCCACCCGTTCCGTGTCGAAGGGGGCGCCCGGCGCCCGCGCCTGAAGGACCAACTCGTAACTCACGCGGGTTGCGAGTATACGCCGCCCGTT
>NZ_JBKGHJ010000160.1:0-16207 GCF_046520365.1 Corallococcus sp. 4LFB | reverse complement strand
CGCGAGGGGCCCGCGCGGGGCCCCGGTCACCCGGCTCGCCACGCTCTTCCCGGTCCTGGCGGGGGCCGCGTGCCGGGCGCTCGGAGCGCTCACCGCCCCGGCCCGGAGGCCCGGAGCGCTCCGGACGCGGGAACTTCCGCTCCGTCGGCGCGGACACCTGGGGGATGTCCTGCTCGGAGGAGTCCCTGCCCTCGTCCTCCTTCTCCTGGAGGAGCTTGATGGCGGCGGCGGCCACGTCCATGACGCTGAACTCGCTGGACAGGTCCTCCGCGATGCCGCGGAACCCATCCAGCTCCCCGGCCACGAGCGTCTCGCGCAGCGACGAGCGGATCATTTCCAGCCTGCGCGCGCGCAGGTCCGACACGGTGGGGACCGCGGTGACCTCGATGCGCTGGCCGGTGAGCCGCTCGATGTTGCGCAGCAGCCGGTGCTCGCGGGGCTCCACCAGGGTGATGGCCACGCCCTCGCGGCCGGCGCGGCCCGTGCGGCCGATGCGGTGCACGTAGGCCTCCGGCGCGTTGGGCACGTCGAAGTTCACCACGTGCGTCAGCCGGGGGATGTCCAGGCCGCGCGCCGCGACGTCGGTGGCGATGAGCAGGTCCGCCGCCTGCGACTTGAACTGCTTGATGACGCGGTCGCGCTGCTCCTGGCTCATGCCGCCGTGCAGCGCGTGCGCGCGCCAGCCCCGGCCGTTGAGGGACGTGGTGAGCTCATCCACCTCCGTGCGCGTGCGGCAGAACACGATGGCGGCGGTGGGGGACTCCAGGTCCAGCACGCGCCCCAGCGTGGCGATCTTGAACGCGCGCGGCACGATGTAGGCCGTCTGCCGGACGCGGGGCATCTCCCCGGCCTCCAGCTTCTCCTTCTCGATGCGCACGCGCACCGGCTCGTGCAGGTGGCGCTCCGCGATGCTGGCGATGCGCGGGGGCAGGGTGGCGGAGAACAGCGCCGTCTGCCGCTCTTCGGGCGTCTCGGAGAGGATGGCCTCCAGGTCGTCCGCGAAGCCCATGTCGAGCATCTCGTCCGCTTCGTCCAGGACCACCGTGCGCACCTGGTTCAGCTTCATCGTCTTGCGGCGCAGGTGATCCAGCGCGCGGCCCGGCGTGGCGACGATGACGTCCACGCCGCGCTTGAGCACGCGCAGCTGCCGGCCAATCTCCTGGCCGCCGTAGAGCGGGAGCACGCTGACGCCCAGCTTCTGGCCGTAGCGGTGGATGGCCTCGGAGACCTGCATGGCCAGCTCACGCGTGGGCACCAGCACCAGCGCGGAGGTGCTGTGCGGCGCGGCGGCGCCCGGCTTCAGGTGCTGCAGAAGCGGGAGCGCGAACGCGGCCGTCTTGCCGGTGCCCGTGGCGGCGATGCCCAGCAGGTCCTTCTGGGCGAGCAGCGGCGGGAGCGCGGCGGCCTGGATGGGGGTCGGCTCTTCGTAGCCGAGCGCCGTCAGCGCCTCGACGAGCTCGGGCTTGAGCCCGAGGGCGTCGAAGGTGGGGGTCTCAGGGGTAGCGGGAGGCGGGGTAGCTTTCACACGGCGGCTTGTACCACTTCCGCGCCGGGCAGAGGACCTGGGAAGTCGCGTGCGTCCAGCCCTGTACGAAGGGCCGGGCCTTCCGGGCTTTCAAGCCCCGCCACGCAGGTGCGACGCCAGCCGCGCCGCGACCGCCCCCGTCCCTCCGGACAGGTCCGCGGAGGACAGGACCAGCCGCTGACGTCGGCCACCCTCCAGTGCCGTGCCCTCCAGGAGGGACGTGAGGCCCCGGGGGCCCCGGTCCAGGTCGAGGATCAGCTCCAGCGCGTCGTCCTGGGGGAACGGCAGGAGGCAGAGCGTGCGCGGCGGGCCCTGCCATGCCGGGCCGGAGTGGAACTCCAGCTCCTGGACGAAGGGCTCTTCGCGCCCCAGCGGGGAGCCGGCCTCGCAGTAGGCATTCCGCCACTGGAAGCCCAGGTGGAGCACGGCCTCGAGCACGGCCTGGAGGTGCGGGTGAGGCAGGACGTGGATGCGGTCGCTGTCCTCGGGGTTGAGGGCGTTGTCGATGTCGAGCGCCGTCTTGATCCACACGGGCGTGCCGCGCTCGGTGATGGGCGTGTGGGCGGGGAGGCGCAGGGAGAAGGGCAGCTCGCGCTCCTCGCCGGGCTGGAGGGTGAAGGGGTTGGAGATGCGCCAGGTGCGCACGACGGCGTTGAGCGCGCTGCGGCGGTCGTTGTCGCGCTGGAGGTACTGCGCCATCAGGTGCAGGTCGATGCGGTCGATCCGCTGGGGCGTGTGGCCGCCCTGGACGTGGACGAGCCCGCGCAGGTCGCCGCCCGCGCGCGCCGTGTCGTGCTCCAGGCGGGTGTCCACGCGCGCGCTGCCAATCCCAAGCCGGGCGAGCATCTTCATGAAGGGCATGACGTCACGGCATAGGCCGGATGGGGGCGCCGCGAAAGCCCGTGTGGCTGGCTGCCTGCCCTTCATGCGGCCCTGCACCGGAGGGCCGGGCGCGGCTTGCGGGGTGGCCCGGCGCGTCACCAGCGTAGAGCCTCACCACGGGAGAGGTGCACGATGGCCCAGGCGACGTCCAGGCGGGTGCGGTACGCGGTGGTGGGGGCGGGCAACCTGGCGCAGGTGGCCATCCTCCCGGCGTTCCAGCACGCGGAGGAGAACTCGGAGCTGGTGGCCCTCATCTCCTCCGACCCGGAGAAGCGGGACGTGCTCCAGAAGAAGTACGGCGTGGCGCACGTGGGCAGCTACGCGCAGTTCGAACAGGTGCTGCGCGAGTCGAAGGCGGACGCGGTCTACATCGTGTTGCCCAACACGCGGCACCGGGCCTTCACGGAGCGCGCGGCGCGCGTGGGGGTGCACGTCCTCTGCGAGAAGCCGATGGCGACGTCGGTGGAGGACTGCGAGGCGATGATCCGCGTCACGAACGAGAACGACGTGAAGCTGATGGTCGCGTACCGGTTGCACTTCGAGGAGGCGAACCTCCGCGCCATCGAGCTGGTGCGCTCCGGGCTGCTGGGGGATCCGCTGGTGTTCACGGGGACGCTCACGCAGCAGGTGCGCGAGGGGGACATCCGGACGCGCGTGGACGTGGGGGGCGGGGCGCTGCTGGACGAGGGGCCGTATCCCATCAACGCCGCGCGCTACCTGTTCCGCGACGAGCCGCGGGAGGTGTTCGCGTTCACGGCCGGTGGCCGGGACGGGCGGTTCCACGGGGTGGACGCGTCGGCGTTCGCGCTGCTGCGCTTCCCGAACGGGCGGGTGGCGCAGTTCGCCATCAGCCACGAGGCCTCCGCGGTGTCGAGCTACCGGCTGGTGGGCACGGAGGGCGACCTCCAGGTGAAGCACGGCTTCGGCTACGGCACGGACATCGAGCACGTGCTCACGGTGGGAGGGGAGACGGAGACGCGGACGTTCAAGAACAGCGACCAGTTCGCGCCGGAGCTCGTCTACTTCTCCCAGTGCATCCTGGAGGACCGGGAGCCGGAGCCCAACGGCATCGAAGGCCTGGCGGACGTGCGCGTCATCGTCGCGCTGCAGGAGTCCGCGCGCACGAACAAGCCCGTGAAGCTGGCCCCGTTCGAGAAGCCGAAGCGGCCCACGCTGGATCAGCTCATCGTCAAGCCCGCGGTGGAGCCGCCCGAGCCCGTGAATGCGCCGGCTCCGGCGGAGGGGTAGGGCAGGCGGGTTTGTCTGCGATTCCTTGATGTAAGGTCTTCCTGGATGCGTCCGCTCCAGGAGGACTTCGCATGCGGTCACGCTGGCTGATTCCGCTGCTGCTCACCCTCTTGTCCGGATGCGGCAGCGCCACGCGAACGGTCCGCCTGGATACGGGGACTGGTGCTTCCAGCGTGTTCACTCCTCGCTCCAGCACGCAGCCGGTCGCCCTGGATGCGGCTGACTTCAAGGAAGGCGTCAAGGCGCTGGCTCGCGTCGCACGTCCGTCCGCGCGGCCCCAGGAAGCCGCACGTCGGCTGTTCGAGGTCGGACCGCGTAGCGGCTCGTACCTGTACGACCCGCGCACTCGTCGCGTCACCGCGCTGGGGCCGGGCGAGCACCTGGAGGGAGAAGGGCCACAGGCGGACGTGGAGCTGACGCGTGCATACCTGCGTTGGTGCGAGCGGACCTCCAGGGACGGCGACTGCCTGCGCCTGTTGGTCGACGGTCCCACGGTCACGGGCGATGGCCGTTACGCCCTGGCCATGGCCCTCGCGCAAGGCGTCGTGCGGGACGAGATGATGGATGCGTTCAAGGGCATGGCCAATCCGGAGTCCCTGCTGGCGGCCGTCCTGTGGACCTGGACCACGTACATGATCTTGCTGGCGGTGCCTGAGCCGGTTGTCTCGAAGGGGATCGCCGCCGTGATGACCGCCACGCTCATCGCGTACGTAGGCGTCGACACCTTCTGGAGCCTCATCGTCGGGTTCAAACAATTGGTGGAAGCCGCGGACCGGGCCACCACGTTCGACGAGCTGCGCGTGGAAGGGGAGCGGTATGGCAAGGTCATGGGCCGCAATGCGGCACGTGCTTTCGTCTTGCTCGCCACCGCTGCGATTGGCGGCACGGCGCCAGGGCTGGCGGCGAGGCTCCCCCAGTTCCCAGGGGCTGCCCAGGCCGCCGTACAGGCCGAGTCTCAACTGGGAGTCCGGCTCGCGGCGATCGGGGGCGTGGAGACGGTCGCGGTGAGCGCGGAGTCCATCACCATCGCGATGGCGCCTGGAGCGGTGGCCATGGCTGCCAATGGAGGACGCGCGGGTGGCACCAGGGCCTGGGCTTCGTTCAGCGGGTTCAAGAAGGCCATGGGCCCGGCCGCCGGGCCAGGAGTGGCACCACATCGTCGAGCAGACGCCGGGTAACGTGAAACGCTTCGGGCCGCAGGCGGTTCACAACCCCGGCAATGTCATTCCGTTGGAAAAGGCCCTTCACTCTCGTATCAGCTCGTTCTACTCGACGATCCGGCGCGAACTGACGGGCTCGTCCTTGACTGTGCGACAGTGGCTGAGCACGCAGTCGTACGAGGCGCAGCGCGAATTCGGGTTGCAGGCCATCGAGAAGTTCAGCAAGGGAATCTGGCGATGAAGCTGGAGGCGCTGGTCGAACAGTTCGCGCTGAACGTGGCCGCCCAGACCGAGGCCACCTGGCGAAGCGATGCCAGGAGCGCGAACAAGCACGCCAGGAAGTACGGGGCCGCGGTCGACAAGCTGTTGGCTCATGGAGATGCAGGACGGGATGCACTCCTCGTCCTGCTCCAGCATGAGCGGATGGACGTCCGGGTCATGGCCGCCGCGCACCTGCTCCGATACCGCACGGCCGAAGCCAAGGCGGTCCTGGAGGAGGCTGCGAAGGGCGAAGGGATGATCCCGTTCTGTGCCCAGCAGGCCTTGAAGCGGTGGGAAGACGGCACCTGGGCGCTCGACAGGCCCGACTTACGTCAGGAGAAATGAAGTGGATGACCTTCAGGAGTTCGCGCGTCAGGTGTTCGCGTCCCAGCCCTTCAGCCAGTTCCTGGGAGCGCAGCTCGTCAGCTCCGGACCCGGGACCGCGGAGCTTCAGCTGCCCATCGTGGACCAGCTGAAGCAGCAGCACGGCTTCGTCCACGGGGGCGTGCTCAGCTACCTCGCGGACAACTCCATCACGTTCGCCGGAGGGCTGGCGCTGGGCGGCAACGCGCTGACCTCCGAGTACAAGATCAACTACTTGAAGCCCGCCGTGGGCTCGCTGCTCATCGCCCGGGCCCAGGCGAAGGCCACCGGCAAGCGGCAGGCCGTCTGTCAGTGCGAAGTGTTCGCCATGAAGGATGGCGTGGAGACGCTGTGTGCCATTGCGCAGGGCACGGTGGTCTCCACGGCCTGAAGGCGCCGGGGAGCGGGCCTACATGTTGGCGTTCTTCAGCGCCCGCCAGTACGGAATGGTCTGGGTGAGCTGCTTCAGGGCGGCGGGGACCTTCCACTGCCCGAAGAGGCCGGTGAGGCTTCCCTGGCGCGCGACCGTCACCACGCCCTGGTTCCAGGCGTTATACGCGGCCATGATGGACTCGCACTTCACGCAGCAGGGCTTGCTGATGGCGATGTAGACATCCGTCCTGGCATTGCCCACGTTGCCTGCGTTCGCCTGGTGCAGGTACTCCAGGATGCGCATCTCCGCGTGGACCGTGTTCCGGGTGTCACAGTTGAAGGCCGGGGCCCAGCCCACCACGGGCTGGAGCGTCGCGTTCAGGCCCCACTGGTATTGCACCGGGGCGGCCTGGCTCAGGAAGACGAATGAAGTGGGCGCGGTGATCAGGTCCTTGCTGCCTGACACGGCACTGGCGATCTTGACGAGCTTCTCCATCCGCATCCCGGCGTTGAAGGTGCTGTCGTCGTTGGTGGCCATGATGAGCTCGGTGCCAAAGGCACAGAAGGCCACGCACGTCCCGAACTCGTTCGCCTCCGCGACCTTGTCGAACCCCGGGCCGTACCAGAAGTCATCGTATTGATTCGTGGTGGGTTGCAGGGGCGCGCCGGTGCCTTGCAGCTTCTGCGCAAGCAGCTGGCCCACCTCGTTCTGCTTGGTGCCCAGCTGGGAGAAGCGCTGATTCGCGGGCAGGGCCTGCTGCCGGGGTTTGACGTACTCCTCGACGTAATGCGTGACGCACAGCTTGATGTCCGCCGAGATGGTGTCGTTCTTCTTGCCAGTGCACTTCGGACACTTGGCCATGGGCCCCCTCCTGCCTGTCTGGACCCAGGCTAGCACGGCGGGGACTGGCCCAGGCCGGGCACGAGGTGCGGCCCGCGGGTGACTCCTGGTGGCTTGGAGTCCCGGGGCTCCCTCGACATCCTGCTCGGCCGCGTGCGGGCGAGCCCCCTGGCGTCAGCTGGGGTGAATCCACAGGTCTCGGAGGTCTGGCGGCAGCTCTCCGGCGATGTCGTCGCTCTCCCCGGTGGAGATCTGCGCCTGGACGGCGCTGAAGACCGCGCGGACGATGGATTCGGCGTCCTCGGGCTCCACGTCCAGGTCCGTGGAAACCATCGCCAGCATCTCATCCCGGCCGAACTTGTGGGGCGGCGGCCCGGCCTCGTGGCGATCACACCGCACCAACAGCTCGCGGAGCTTGTGCGGCAGCTGCGCCTCCAGGTCATTGTCCTCCTCGCCGAAGAGGCGTTGCTCGAGCACGCACAGCACGGAGACGGCGGCTTCCTGGGCGGCCTGCTCGTCCGGGAACGAGCCCACGTCGCACAGGTATTTGAGGAAGGCCTTGTAGGTCTGCGACGTGCGGGATTCGTGGCGCATGCGGCGGCGCTCATCGAGCGGAACGGCCGTCCCGCGATGCGTGTGGTTTTCTACCTGCTGACCCGCTCTGGGGATGTTGGGGTCTGCCATGTCCGTCTCCTCGTTGCTCGAAGTAGGGTCCAACCCCGAAGCTGAAGTGCTCGCGAGGTCAGGGGAAGGCACACGCCGCCCTGCGAGCCGCCCGCTTCCCGCCGGCGGGGGATGACGGGAAGCGCCTGCTCGCACTTCCGTCGCAGCCCTTGCCTCGGCGCGAGTGCATCCGAACCGTGGAGAGAGGGGCCGCATGGCGCGGCCGCTCTCTCAAGTGAGGTTCCGTCATGCGTGAAAGTCTTCGACCCAGGGGAGAGGCGCTGCGCAGCGCGGCTCGCCGGATCGCGGTGCGGAGGGCCGAGGAGCCGGGGACGCCCCTGGTCCAGATCATCACGGAGGCCGCCCGCCACTTCGACCTCTCTCCGAGCGAGGAGCAGATGCTGCTGTCAGACCTGCTGTCCGAGAGCGCGGAAGCGCCTCTGCACTGAGGCTTGAAAGGCATGCTAGATGGGCGCCATGAACCTCATTCGACTGTCGGTCGTGGGCCTTGGCGTGGCGTTCCTGGGGGCGGGCTGCGGGGGCCGCCGGAGCAACTCCAAGGTGGACTTCTCCCAGATGGGGCCGTCCATCAATTCCAAGCGCTACGCGAACCTGGAGAAGATCGCCGCCAGGGATCTCAAGTGCGACGTGGAGCTGACGCCGCAGTACCTGGGTGAGAACCGGTACCAGATGATCGGCTGCAACACCGAGGGCATCTACGAGCTGCGCTGCATCATGGGTCAGTGCGCCTGGATTCCGGACGTGAGGCTCCGAGCGGAGTTCGACCTGGGGTGTGCGAAGTCGGATCTCCAGACGTCCAAGCTGGATCGCGTCACGGAAGGAGTCGCGGGCTGCGGAAAGCGCGCGACGTACCGGCTGCTCGGGTCGGGGTACGGATACTCGTGGGTCCTGAACTCTGTCGTGGCCCAGGACGAGGCGCCCGCCCCGGCGCCCGCGGACGAAGTGCCGGTGCCGACGACGCTTTGAGCAGAGGCGTCAATCGCACCAGGTGACGGCCCATCGCATGCGTCGATGGGCCGTTCTTCCAAGGCGACTTATGACTTCTTTCAAGTGACCTGCGCGTCGGCAGATCCTTCGAGCATCCGCTTCACGGTGAGATACAGGGCCTCGGGCGAGCCATCGTTCCTCAGGACGGCGTCGAAGGAACTTCGTTCGAGCCCCAGGAGCTCCATCTCCGTAGCGTGCCGTGCCAGTGCACCCGGTGCGCCCGCGCCCGGTCGTTCAATCAACCAGATGGCGGCGCCCATTTCCCGCGCCGCCCGCCACTCCGCCTGAGTGCGCAAGTCGGTGCAGACGACGCGTCCTCCCGCGCGCCGGATGGCGTCGACCCGGAGCCGGAAGGGCCGCAGCCAGACTTCGGGATCCAGCTCCAGGCAAGCCTGTCCGAAGCGTTGATAGAGCTCTCGGGGCGCCCGGCCGAAGCGTGGGTCCACTTCATTGCGCCGCTCGCCCCAGAGCTGCGCCGGGTCGAGCTGGAGCAGGCCCATCAATGCCGCCTTGATCGGATCCGCGAGTGCAACCCGCTCGAAGCCATACTGCTTCGCCAGGAACCCACCCAGCGTGTCCTTACCCGCCCCGGAAACGCCCGCGAGGCAGACCAGGCTGGTGGACGCGCTCATGACTCACCTCCGAACCGGTAGATCCCGCCACGATCGATGAAGCGAGTGAGGGAGAACTGGACCTGGGACCATGCGGTGTCCAAGCCCCGCTGGAGGATGGGGTCGCTGTAGCGATGGCCTCCCTCCGCGTTGTCGAAGAAGCGGCCCGCGGGGTCGACCATCGCGTAGCTGCCGCGCATGTCCTCATTGTCTTCAGGCACCAGGACGATGCCTTCGCGCTCCAGAAGACGATGGCGGTCGACGAACGCTTCGAAGTCCTCCCGGGGGCAGTACAGCTCTTCCACCTTGCCGGTGTTCTGACCTTCGACGTCGAGGACGCGCAACAGCTTCCAGCGTTCAGGCCGCAGCTCGCGGATGAGCGCCGTCTGGTCCTCGCCCGCGTTCAGGTTCGTGACGACCGTGTTGACCTTGAGGCGCATTCCCGCCCCGCGGATCTGCTCGGCGATGGACAGGTAGTGCTCGGGCGGCAGAGCCTTGCCATGAACGGCCCGCCCCAGCGCGGCATGCGTCTGGGGCGACACACTGTCGATGCTGAGGGTCACCCAATCCACCACACCGCGCAGGCGCGTGAGGGTGTCAGCATCCAGCCGGCTGCCATTGGTCACCAGCATCGTGGTGGCCCCCCGAGCCTTGGCGGCTGCCGCCAGCTCCGGCAACCACGGGCAGAGCAGGGGCTCTCCTCCCGCGAAGGTGATCTTCTGGAAGCGGAGCGACAACAGTTCCACCAGCCTCAGCGCCTCCTTCGCCGGAAGATGCCCCTTGGGGAGCACGTCCCTGCGGACGTCCTGGAAGGTGGCGAAGCAGAACCGGCAACGCATGTTGCACGGCTCCCACAGGTGGAAGTTGACCGACGGCGGCATCACCTGGGCGGTGGCCGAGAAGGGGGTGGCAGACAGCGGGTCCATGAAGCCTCCAGAAAACCGCCCGAGTCAGGCGGTCTGGTGCTCCACTCTCTTCAGCGAATTAAGTGTGACCCAAAATCGTAAGTCACTGACATCGCTGGAGAAAAATGGTCCGCAATTGATCTCGGGCCCGCTGGACCCGCTTGCGCGCGGTCGCGGGGTCGATGCCGAGCCGAACGCCGATCTCGGTGTCGGGCAGCTCGTCGAAGTAGTGCATTTCGAGGACTTCGCGATGCTTGTCCGGAAGGGAGCAGAGCGCGGCATGGAGCGCCGCGTGGGATTCCTGTTCCACGTACTGGTCGTCTGGCCGGAGAAGGCATGGAGGGTCAGGAGCCTCATCCAGTGAGCAGGTCCGGGCCATGCGCCTGAACTGGTTCTGGGCGCCGTACTCCACGGAGCGGAGGAAATACCGTTCGAACTCAGCGGGAGGCTTCTTCCTGAGGCAGATGTTCAGGAGGATGGCGTGGACTAGGTCGTCGGCGTCCACCTCGCTATTGACGAGGTTCTGGGCAATCCGGCGGGCCTTGGACATCAAATCCCGCTGCAGGAACTGCCGTTCCATGCAGGATCGGGTGTTGAGCTCGACGCCGGATTCCGCGGAGGCGTTGAAGGACGCCGCGCTGACGTCCGCGAAGCCGTCATCCGTTGCCGCAAGGACGGGCGCGGGGCGTGAGGGCTGCGCGGCGAGGAGCGCCTGCCTCGAGCACTCCCACGACAGGGCATCGCAGCGGGATGGCCGTGCGGACGCCACGGTCTGGGCGCGGGCCTGGAGTGCCTCCGCAAGGGATCCCACGACGAGCGTCAGCCCCGTGGCCGCGAGTGCCGCCAGGGTCAACATCCCGGCCCCGAAAGGTGAGGCCTGCGCGATGCGCCAGGAGAGCCGGATCATCCCGACGCTCATCCGGACCAGGAACGCGCTGACGGCGACAATCATCCAGACGGAGAATGCGATGACGAGCGCGCCGGGCAGCACGGGCAAGGCACTGCGCAGATTTCGTTCCGGAAGGGCCAGCTGGCACGCCACGAACAGGAGCAGTCCCAGCAGGGCCCAGGGCCAGCGCAGCAGGAGGGGAGGGGGACCGGCCCTGCCAGCCAGCCGCCGGAAGCCATTCCACCCGGTGATGGCCACGAACGCGATCAGCGCCATGCCCAGGAAGACGATGGAGAGTTGGGCCGCGCCCTCGAAGATGCCGGACGCGAGTGCGCCGATGCGCTCCAGGATGACCGCCGCGCCCGCGAACCCCAGAAGTCCCGTGGCGCCGATGCCCACGAAAATGCCTGGGATGACGACGTTGACGGAGAAGATGCCGAGTGCCAATGCCACCAGCACCAACTGCCAGCCCGCGGTCCGCCGTGGTTGCGGTCCAGACTCCCCTTGCTGCGCCATGCGGCCTTCCTTCTGAGAACTGCACTGCCATCGTACGGGCTTGCTTGGCGTAGGAGAATGCGTCGCCCATGAATGCCAGTGGCGCCTGCTCCCGCATTGCCACTGCGTGGGCGTAGATTGGAGACTGTTACCAGGAGATGGGGTCCTCCCCGAAGGCGAAGGTGTTCATGGCGACCCGGCTGGTGGTATCGGTCCTTGTTCTGGCGCTGCTCGGCGCATGTGTGAGCCGGCCGAGACTCCGCCTCGAATCAGGGCAGGGGCGCTCCATCGCGTACGTGCCCTGGTCCTCCGCCAAGCCGGTGGTGGTAGGGGCGGACGCATTCGAGGCGGCGCTCTCTGGCTGGGTCCTGGAGTTCCCGCTCGAGCTTCGATCAGAGCGTCAATCCTGGTGGGTACGGGCCGCCTATCCGGGCAGCACACCGGACGCGCAATGGCGAAGCTTGATGCGCAAGAGCTTCGGAGGCATTTGCCGGTCGAGCCAGGAGCACGAGGATTGCCTCTCGCTCCTCGTTGATGTTTCAGCATTGGACGAGGCGGATCGGTTGGGCATCGCGTTGGGCCTTTCGCTTGGCCCGCTGAGGTCGAGCATCGCCAAGGCGGTTGAAGACACCCTTGCGCCACAGCTCTTCTACACCGTCATCGCGACGGGGATGGTTACCTGGGCGGTGCTGGCAGCCAATCCTGAGCCTGTCTTCACCAAGGCAGCCGCGATCATCTCCGCGCTTCTCCTGATCTATCTGGGCGTGGAGACCTTCCTGGCGGTGGTGGAGGCAAGTCGGGAGCTGAAGCTGGCTACAGAGCTGGCGACCTCTCCCAGGGAGTTGGACCAGGCGGCGCGGCACTTCGCGAATCGCGTCGGGCCCGAAGTCGCGCGTGTCTTCGTCCTCGCGGTGACGGCCGTGGTGAGCCATGGGATGACCGGAGGCGCGGCGTCGCTGGCCTCGCGGCTCTCGAGAATGCCCGGCTATCCGGGAGTGGGGGCATCTCATGCAGGGGTCGCGCTGGCCAACGTAGGACAGGTGAGCGCGGTGTCCATCGTGGGTGACACCGTTGTCGTCTCACTTCCCGCCACGGCGGTTGCGATGGCGGCTCGAAATGGGGCCAGGGCGAGCAGCAGTCCCGGCAGCCCACGAGCCTGGGGCTCATTCAGCGGATTCAAGCGAGCCCTCGGACCGGCGGAGGACGGAAAGCAGTGGCACCACATCGTCGAACAGACACCGGGAAACGTGGACCGGTTTGGACCCGAGGCCATCCACAACACCGAAAACGTCATCCAGATGGACCAAGGGCTGCACAAGCGGCTGAGCGGGTTCTACTCATCGATTCAACAGGAAATCACCGGTTCGCGGAGCCTGACAGTGAGACAGTGGTTGAGCACGCAGTCCTTTGAGGCTCAACGCGACTTCGGTCTACAGGCCATCGAGAAGATCCAGAAACGAATCTGGGGAGTCTGGAAGTGATGATGGAAAAGCTCGTGGAAGCATTCGCCCAGCATGCCGCGGCCCAGAACGATTCGATCCGGCAGGGGGATGCGAAGACTGGGAACAAGCACGCCAAGAAGGTGAACGAGACGTTCGACAAGCTCTGCGCCCATGGGAACGCGGGGCGGGACGCACTCGCGGCCCTGCTCACCCATCCGCGCATGGACGTCCGGGTCAAGGCGGCCGCTTTTCTCCTTCGCCATCGAACGGATGACGCCAAGGCCGTCCTTCAGGAGGCAGCGCAAGGGCAGGACCTTGTCTCTTTCGCTGCCTCCGAGGCACTGAAGCGCTGGGCGGATGGAACCTGGGCGCTGGACCCCGGGTAGTCACACGATGGCTTGGGAACTCAATCCTTCCAGAGGACCTTCCACGGGTGCTTGCGCAGGTCCGTGACCAGGGTCTTCAACTCGTCGTAGAGCGCAGGGTCTTTGAGTAACGCGCCGCCCGTGCCTTCTCCCGCGTCCAGCTGTCCCAGGATGCGGTCCGCCTTGGTGGCGATCTGCTCCAGCTGGCCCGCCGCCGCCGTGAACCGCTGGAGGGCCAGCTTCACCTGCTGGCCGTCCTCGGGCGTCAGCGGCCCCGTCACCGCCGCCAGGCCGTCCAGGGTCGTTCCGGCGGACTTCGTCAGGCCGGGGAGGTCCTTTCGCATCACGGCCGCCACGGCGGAGGCGTCGTCCAGGAGGCGGGCTCCCTTGCCTCCAGGCTGCATGGATTCCTTCGCCAGCTGTGCCAGCTGCCGCAGGTCCTTTGACGCCGCCGCCAGCTCCGAGGCCAGGACCTTCACGTCGCCTTTGTTCTCCGTCAGGACCTCGTCCAGCGTCTTCGCCAGCCGCGACACGTTGGCGGCCAGGGCCGTCACGGCCTCCGGATCCTTCTCCAGCATGTCCGACAGCAACGTCACGAACTTGGAGAGCTGTTCCGACAGCAGGTCCAGGCGCGGCGCGTCCACGCCCCGTAGCGCCTCTGTCTCAGGCAGCGGCGCATCCGCGTTGCCCGGGTTCAACTCCAGATACGGCTCCCCCAGCAGGCCCACCGTCCCCACCGTCACCCTCGCGTCCTTGCGCAGGGCGCCCCTCGCCGCGGGCTCCACGGACAGGTCCATGCGGACGGGGAGGGGGAGGCCCTTCGCATCCCTTCGGTCCGCGAGCAGGTGGATGGTGTCCACCTTGCCCACCTGGACGCCTCCCAGCTTCACCGGGGCTCCCTGCACCACGTTGCCCGTGTGCGCGAAGTCCACCTCCAGCCTGGCGCCTCGGCCCAGCGTCAGCTCTCCCATCAACCAGAGCAACACCAGCACTCCCACCAGCGTCGCGAGCACCAGCGCTCCGACCTTCAACTCCAGCCGTTGCTCATCCATCCGTCTCGCCCTCCATGAACGGCGCCGTCAGTGTCCGCAGCTCCGGGGCCGGGGACTCCAGGAAGCCCTCCGGGCTCCCCAGGTACGCGCTGCGCCCCTTCGCCACCACCAGCACCCGGTCCGCAATCCCTCTCAACTGCCGGTAGTCGTGGGACACCACCAGCGCTCCCAGCCCCTGCTCCTTCAACGACGCCAGCACCGCCTCCACCTGCATCGCCGCCCTCCGGTCCAGCCCCGTCGTCGGCTCGTCCAGCAGCAGGTAGCGCGGCTTGAGCACCAGCGCCCTCGCGATGGCCGCCCGCTTCTTCGCCCCGGGCCCCAGCTCCGGCGGCAGCCGGTCCGCCCACTCCTTCAGTCCCACCTTCTCCAGCGCCGTCTCCACCGCTTCCTCCGGGGCGCTTGGATCCGCGAGGCGCACGTTCTCCCGCAGCGTCCTCCAGTCCAGCAGCGCGGGGCCCTGCACCAGGTAGGGCGCCCGGCGGCGGAGGTTCACCAGCGTCCGCTCCGCTTGCGTGTCCACGCGCTCCCCCAACAACGTCACCTTGCCCGCCTCGGGCCTCAGCAGGCCCACCGCCAAGCGGCACAGCACGCTCTTTCCGGAGCCGCTCGCTCCCGCGATGAACGTCAGCTCCCGCGTGGAGACCCGCGCGCTCAGGCCGTCCAGCACGCGGCGGCCCTGCTCGAAGGCAATGGCCACGTCCTCGAAGACCAGCGTGTCCGGACTGGTGTCATTCACAGGCGCACGAACTGGAACGCAAGCGACACCGTCAGGTCAATCAACAGACACCCCAGACTGGCGGCCACCACGCCTTCCGTCGTCGCCTCGCCCACCGCCTCCGCGCCGCCCCTGGCGTTCAGGCCCGCCACCGCCGCCGCGAGCGGGATGTACAGCCCGCATCCCAGCACCTTCAGCCCTCCCACCAGCAGGTCCCACCCATCCACGTACCTCGCGTCCATGAACGCCCGGCCGTCGATGTCCAACGCCACGCTCGCCACCAGCACCGCCGACGCCGTCGCCGCCACCGTCCCCAGCACGCTCAGGAGTGGAACGCCCACCACGCCCGCCACCAACCGGGGCGCCACGAGGTCCGCGTACGGATCCCCCGCCGACATCTCCAGCGCCTCCACCTGCTCGTTCACGCTCATCGTGGCCAGCTCCGCGGAGTGGCTGGCCCCGGCTCGCGACGCCGTCAGCAGCGCCGACACCGCCGGGCCCAGCTCGCGCACCAGCATCTCGAAGTAGGCCGGGCCCAGCACCGCCACGTTGCCAATCAGCTTCTTCGCCTGCGCGTTGGCGATCATCACCAGCACCGCGCCGAAGAAGGCCATGCCCGACATCACCAGCCACACGCTGCGCCCGCCCAGCGCGTGCACCTGCGCCAGCGTCTCCCGCCAGGGGATTCCCTCCCTCGCGCCCGCGCGGACCGTGCGCGCCAGCATCACGCCCGGCGCCCCGAAGAAGAGCAGCACCCGCCTCATGCGAGCACCCTCGACAGCAGCGTCGTCAGCAGGAAGTCCAACAGGAAGATGGCCGCGCAGCCCAGCACCACCGCGCTCGCAGCGGCCTCTCCCACGGCGCGGGCTCCACCCTTCGCCCGCAGGCCCACCGCCGTGGACACCAGCGAGATGGCCAGCCCGAACGCCCCCGTCTTCACCACGCCCCCCAAGAGGTCGGACGGGCTCAGCATCTGCGCGAACGTCCCGAAGAACACCCGCACCGGCAGGTCCAACGTGAGCTTCGCCGCCACCGCCTCGCAGAGGATGGCCACCAGGAACGTGAACGTGCTCAGCGCCAGCATGCTCACCTCCATCGCCACCACCCGGGGCGCCACCAGCAGCGCGAACGGATCCAGGCCAATGCCTCTCAAACCTTCAATCTGTCCGCCCACCTTCAGCGTGGCCAGCTCCGCCGCGTTCCTCGCGCCGATGCGCGCGGACATGATCAACCCCAGCAAGAGCGGACCGAACTCCCACAGCACGCCGTAGCCCGCGGCCCAGCCCAGGAACGCCCGCGCCCCGAAGCGCTGGATGTAGAGCGCCGCCTGCACCACCACGATGACGCCCGCCAGCGCCGCCGTCGCCAACGCCAGCGGCAACGAGCCGTACGCCGAACTGCACCAGCCCC
>NZ_JBKGHJ010000015.1:0-41529 GCF_046520365.1 Corallococcus sp. 4LFB | reverse complement strand
ACCAGCTCCAGCGGCGGCACCCGCGCGGACTCCACCTCCAGCGCCAGCACGCTCACCGCCAGGCCGGAGCCGCGCACCCGGTCCAGCTCCTCGGAGAGCCGCGCCCGCAGCCCTTCGGCCTCCAGCGCCCGCCGCTCCGGCAGGGGCCGCTCGCCCCGGTGGAACACCAGCGTCACGTTGCCCAGCGTCACCACGTCGCCGCCGTCCAGCGGCCGGCTGCCCTGCACCCGCTCGCCGTTGACCCGCACGCCGTTGTGGCTGCCCAGGTCCGCGATGAACGCCTCGCCCTCCGCCACCCCCACCCGCGCGTGCTGGCGGCTCACCGACGCGTCCTCCACCAGGAGGTCCGACTCCGCCGCGCGGCCAATCACCACCGCCCCCTCCCGGGGCAGCGGCACCAGCGTGGAGGTGTTGCCCAGCAACAGCAGCAGGTACAGCCGGTCCGCCGGGGCGGCGCGGGAGGCCCCCTTGCGGGAGTCCTCGGTGTCCATCAGGTCGCGTGACGGCATTCCCTGAAAGAATGCCCAGGCCCATGAATTCCGGGCAACCCGGAAGCCCGATTGATTTGCGGGTCAGGCAGCGCGCGGTCCATGCTCCCCCGGGAGGAGAGGGACTTCATGGCCAAGATGCTGAAAGAAGGGGATTCGGTTCCGGACGTCACGCTGCGGGGGCCGGGCGACGTGCCGGTGCGCCTGCGCGACCTGCTGGGGGACAAGGCGATGGTCATCTACTTCTACCCTCGGGACGACTCTCCGGGATGTACCGTCCAGGCCTGCAGCCTGAGGGACCAGTACCAGGACTTCACCGACGCGGGCGCGGACGTGGTGGGCATCAGCAGCGACTCCGCCGAGTCCCACGAGAAGTTCATCGCGAAGCACCGGCTCCCCTTCCGCCTCCTCAGCGACCCGGATGGCGCGGCGCGCAAGGCCTTTGGCGTGGGCACCAACTTCCTGGGGCTCTTGCCCGGGCGGGTGACGTTCGTCGCCGACAAGGGCGGCACCATCCGCTACGCGTTCGACTCGCAGGTGCAGGTGAAGAAGCACGCCGAAGTGGCGCTGGAGGTCGTCCGGTCGCTCACGGGCCAGGGAACCGCTCCCACCCGTCCTGCCTGACACACGCGTTTGCCCCGCGTTTCCCGGTAGACTGATTCACGACGTCCTGGCGGTGGGAGCCGGGACGTCGCACCCCCGTCGCGAGCAACAATGGGACACATCGGGTGGGCCGGAGGTCATGTCATGCGGTTTCACTGGTTGCTGGGACTGTCGCTGTGCGTCGGCGGCTGCGCGAGCCTGACGAAGGACCTGCATGACGAGGGCCCGGGGGACGAGGAGGTGCCCACGGAGGAGACGGTGTACCTGGTGCCGCTGGACGAGGCGCTCTTCACCATGCGGCGCGTCTTCGAGGAGCAGCGCTACGACGTCTTCGAGCGCGCGGGCCACCACGAGCTCTACACCTCCGCGCACGAGCCCGGGATGAACCTGCCCGGCAACCGCACCTTCGAGCGCTACTTCGTGAAGGGCGCGGCGGTGGGCCCGCGCCAGTCCGTCATCCGCGTCTTCCGCCTGCGCTACCGCGAGCAGGACACCAACATCGAGGTGAAGCCCAAGTGGCTCAACGAGCGCATCCAGGACGAGGAGAAGTACCTCTCCCGGAAGACGTTCGAGCGCTTCACCTTCGATGGCGTGCCGGACATGGAGGGCTTCAAGATGGTGCGCGGCACGCGCGACCTGTCGCTGGAGCGCAAGCTGCTGACGAAGCTGGAGATGGTGCCGTCGCTGGAGCTGGTGGGCGGCAGGACGACCGCGCCCGTGCGCTCGGTGCAGGTGGAGGGCTGGGACGACGACACGGCCCGGCCGCCGCCCGTGAAGTGCGGCGAGCCGCTGGAGGGCGTGGAGCCGCTGCTGGCCGCCGGGCACACGGTGCTGGTGGGAGACCCGCTGGGCACGCGCGAGCTGCCGGAGGTGGCCACGCGGATGCTCTGCGACGCGGTGGAGAAGAAGCTGCCGGTGGCGCTGGCGCTGTCCATGCCGTCGGAGGACCAGGGCGCGCTGGATGACTACCTGGCCAGCGAGGGCCACGGCCCGGACCTGGAGCGGCTCTTGGTGGTCAGCTCCTTCTGGCGCCGCGTGTACCAGGACGGCCGCAGCAGCGGCGCGCTCCTGCGCCTCATCGAGCAGGCGCGCCGGCTGCGTGCGCAGGGCCACTCCGTGACGGTGCTGGCGTTCGACTCCAACAACGCCTCCGGCAACGCGCGCGAGGCGGAGATGGCGAAGAACCTCATCGCCTGGCGTCAGGCGAACCCGGACACGTGGCTCCTGGCGCTCGCGGGCGACGTGCACGTGCGCACGAAGCCGGTGAGCTGGAACAAGGACTTCGAGCCGCTGGGCTCGCGGCTGACGAAGGCCCTGCCCTCCTCGCCGGTGAAGGCGCTGGAGGTGGGCTTCGCGCGAGGCTCGCAGTTCTCCTGCCGCTTCAACGTCTGGGAGCAGGTGGACTGCAACGTGTTCGCGCTGAGCCCCACGCCGGAGCTGCGCCAGGAGCCGGGCACGCCGCGCAAGGTGGCGCTGTTCGACGCGCCCAGCGACAAGGGCTTCCACGGCCGGCTCTGGGTGGGGACGCTCAACGCCTCCCCGCCAGTCATCCAGCGCGCCGTCCCGCCCGTGGCCCAGCAGCAGCAGGGCGCCGCGAAGCCCGCGGACGCGGAGCACTGATCATCCGCTGCTGACAGGCAACCCCTCGAAGGCCTCCCATCCGCCGGGAGGCACCGGGACGCCCAGCGCATCCAGGCACTCGCGGGCCTGGGCGTTCCAGCCGGAGTCCATGAGGTGGCCGGAGGGCGCGGCTACCAGGGACTCCGCGAACGATTGCACCCTGGGAGATGCGGTCCGGAAGCGCTCCGCATCCGGGCTGCCCCACGCCTTCGCGCAGAAAGCCGAGAGCGCCGCCATGCGGGACTGGAGCACGGTGCGCAGCTCCTCGGCCGGGGCCTGGGTGCACCACCGTTCGAAGAGACGAGGTGAGGCCAGGACGGTCAGGAGGTTGAGCGCCTCCGCCACAAGAACTGCGTCTTGTGCCCACGAGTCCTCAGCCACAGATGGGCCCCAGGCGAGCGTTGAAGGCAGCAAGCTGCTGAAGTTTCCGTCTGCGCATGCGATGCCTCATGGCGGACCGCGCTCCACCCAGCCGGGCACGCCGCGCCGCCCCGACTTCACTTCCATCTTTCACCGTGTTTGCATGGATTGCGATGGCAGTCGCTCTCATGCTCATGATCCGCAGCCTCGCGAGCGCAGTCGTGCTCCTCGCCCTTGTCGGGTGTGGTTCGGCCACTGTCGGCGGAGGCGGCAGTCCGGCGCGCTCGAAGTGGGTCGGGTCGGTCGTCAGGACGCCGGACGGCGGGAAGCTCCGCACGACCATCTACTACGGGCCATGGCTGTGCAGCGCCGCATTCCTGTCCCGGTGCGAATCGAAGTGCGCAGCGCAGGGCTACCCGCTCATGGGCTGCATGTGGCTGGCCGACATCAAGGGGGACTGGCAGGGGCGCTACCTTTTCATGCCTGCGGAGGCTGGCGGCCGCCTCGCCATCACCCACTGCTGCTGCGACTACCCGAAGGTGTCGGACGGGAAGTGGCGCCGGGACACATGGAAGAACTCTCGCAACGCGTTCCGCGATGAGTGGGGCCGCGAGTTCGGCGGCTGGCCATCGACGGGGGGTGTCAACTGGCAGGGGCACCACATCTTCGACCTGGGGCACGGCGGGGCGCCGGTTGCCCGCGATAACGTCCTCCCGGTGCCCGACGACGTGCACGGTGTGCTCAACCGCGAGTATCCCGCCTGCTACGCGCCGGGTGGCCAGTGGCTGAAGCCAGGCCCCGCGCGGCCCTACGTGGATTGACGGCCATGCTCATGGACCAACTCCTGGCCGAAGTCTCCCGGCTCCACTTCCCCAACACGCCCGCGACGCCCGCGCAGTTGGCTGCCTTCGAGGCGCGCGTCGGGTGGGACTTGGACGAGGATCTGCGGGCCTTTTACCTCCACTGCGACGGGTGCACGCTCTTCGCGCCACGGGCCGATGCGCTCTACCGCGTCTTGCCTCTCGCTGAGATCCGTCGCGCCCGCCTAGCCATCCGCGCCAGCGACGAGGACCGGGATGGGGCGCCGTCCGTCTTCACGCTGGTGGACATGCAGGACTCCGATTACGTCGTCATGGACAGCGCCCAGCGCGAGGCGGGCCGATATCCGCTGTTCGACGCCTTCCATGAGACCTTCCCGGAGGAGATGGAGCGCATCGCATCCAGATTCGCGGAGTTCCTGGAGCGGGCGCTGCGCAGTGGCAACCGTGCATTCTGGTTGGGCAGCGAGCCACCGGGTCGCTGACCTGAGCCTGAAGTCATCGGTCGAACGGATTGAAGCCACGCGGGCCCCGGACCTCCCGGAGCCCGCGCGGGATGCGCCGGACGGAGAAAGCGCCTACGGCAACTTCGAGGTGAGCTGCACGCCGCTCACCACCAGGGCGTAGTCGGCGTCCACCGCCGTGGTCTCCGTGCGAGCGTCCTGGACCAGCTCGTCCGCCAGGACCTCCACCTTCCACGTGCCCGCGGCGGGGTTCGCGAGGAAGACGTTCTCCACGGTGTCGACCTTGTTGGACACGCCGCCGGCCGTGGACACGTTGCCCGCAGTCAGCCCGTTGTTGCCCCAGTACACGGTGCCGTTGGGCGCCGTCACGCGCAGGGACAAGTCATTGATGCGCGCCCGGGCCGCGCCCACGGTGCCCATGGGGTCCGTGTAGGCCATCGTGACGTTGAGCTCCGGCTCACCGCTGGCCACGGTGAAGGTGTACGTCTTGGTCGCGAGCGGCGTGAGGACGTCCGTCTCGTCGACGACGAACGTCTTCGCGGCGCGGTCGTACAGGCGCTTCAGGTCGGACGTCCCCCAGCCCTGCTTGTTGCGGTCAAGGTCCGCGTTGGCGCCGCCCGCCAGCCAGTTGTACCTGGCCGCGCCGTTGATCATCAGCGCCTTCGCGGTGGCCATCTGCGGGCGGCTGGTGAAGACGTCCGCCTTGCCGCCGTGGCCGGCCCACACGCCCTGGTGCCACATCTGGTGCAAGAGGCCGAAGTGGCCGGACGTCTGGGGCGTCGCGGAGCTGGTGCCGCTGAACTCCGTGTAGCTGCTGTCGGAGGAGCCGGACGCGCCCCGGATGCTGTCGTAGTAGAAGGCCAGGTCCGGCTTGATGCGGCCGTCCGCCGCCGGGCCGATGCTCGCGCCCGAGGACCAGCGGTCATCCGTGCGCGTCTGCGTGTTGTAGTGCCGGATGCCGCCCACGGAGACGATGTTCTTCGCCCACGCCTGCGGCCGCGAGTTGCGCGTGCCGCTGTTGCTCTGCGACTGCGTGCTCAAGAGCGGCGCCTTGAAGAGGTAGTCGTCCACCTCCGCGGAGATCGTCGTGTACGACGTCGTCAGCGCGCTGCCCACGCTGGAGGTCTGGAACACCGCGCGGTAGGGGCCGCTCGGGTTGATGAGCTCCTGGTTCGCCGTGTAGCGGGACCTGGTGCCGCCAAACTGCGTGGACTCCGAGTAGAGGAAGAAGATGCCCTGCCCGCCCGGCAGCAGGCCCCTGGCCAGCGGATCCACGCCCCGGGCGAAGTTGTGGCTGTAGCAGCTCGTGCCGTGCAGCGAACCGGAGGACGTGCCCACGCTGTGGATGATGGGCGCGGTGGGCCACTCGCGGTGGGTGGTGCGCAGCTCGGTGTCGAAGATCTCACCGCGCACGCCCTGCCCGTTCCAGCCCTTGAGCGTCTCGATGTAGTTGGCGCCGCCCGTCGCGCGCACGATGTCCATGTCCACCTCGCCGGGGCCCCCCCAGCGGTCGATGAACTGCACCTCGTTGGCGCGCACGAGCTGCGCCAGCTGCTCCTGGCTGAGCGTCGCCTCCACGCGCAGGCCGCCCGGCTCCACCAGGTCCACCTTGCCGCCCAGCCGCTCCACCAGCGCCGTCACGCGGGCCTGCCGCGCGGCGCCGCGCTCCCCCAGCATGATGGAGTAGCGCTGGGGCGCGAGCGCCGCCGAGCGCCCCAGCAGCGCGTCGCGCAGCACCGGCTCCAGGCGCCATTCCGGGTGGTAGTCCCCCACCCAGCGCACGGCGGGGAGCTGGGCCACGCGCGCGCGGACCTCCGCCGGCATCTCCACCAGGTACGTGTGGTCCGACAGGAAGCGCAGCACCTTGCCGCCCGCGTTCTCGAGGGTTTCCCGGTACTCCGGCAGCGGCGTGGCGTGGAACTGCACCAGCGCCAGCGTGTTGTCCCGGTCCGCCACCAGCGCGTTGCCCAGCAGCGGCGCGGTGCGCGCCAGCGGGTCGAACGCCGCCTCCGCCAGCCGGATGAGGTACTCCTCCTGCTGCACGCGGCCCAAGAGCTCCGTGCCGCCGCGCGTGTACGCGGAGAAGGCGCGCTCCGTGCCGTCCGCCTGCCGCTCACGCCAGACGTGCAGCTGCACGCCGGTGCCCTGCACCACGTCCAGCGTACGCAGGGCGCTGACCGGCCGCACCGTCTGGTGGAACACCAGCCCCGCTGGCGTCGCCAGCGAAGTGCCCCCCGCCTGGAGCGCCGTCGCCACCGCCGCCCCCGACGCCGCCGGAGCCCGGGTGGCCGCTGAAGGGGTGCGCTCCACCGCGAACGCCCCGGCCGGAACCGCGAGGGTGCAGCCCAGCACCAGCGCCGTCACCGGCCGCCAGCCACCACGAGACGTCGAGAACCGCTTCCGCATGTTCTGCATTTCGGGCACTCCCTTCAAAAGGAGAATAAGCTGTAATACGTATCAAGGCGGCATTTCAAGTCCTTGCCACTCAGTTGCAACAGGGTGTGCTTTTTGCGGCGTGGGCGTCCTTTCCGGGTAGGCCCAGGTGGTTGGGGAGGGGTGGGAGCGCTCAGGTTTCAGGCGCGTGAGTGCATCAGTCAGAGCGGAAACGAACCGCCGGAGTGGCTGGCGAACCCAGGAGCGGCGCGGCCCCGCCCCCCGGCCGAGACCGCGCCGAGGTCGTAGTCCCGCCGTCCCGGACGAGGTATGGGGACCTCCCGTCGATGAGGTCCCCTCCCCGCCCCGCCGGTCCGCATGCATGACCTGAACGCGTTGGTCGGCACGCACGACCTGCTCTTCCTCACGCTGGACACGCTCCGCTACGACGTGGCCCGCGAAGCGCTGGAGGCGGGCCGCACCCCCACCCTGGCCGCGCTCCTGCCCGGCGGCCGGTGGGAGGAGCGCCACAGCCCGGCGAGCTTCACCTACGCCGCGCACCAGGCCTTCTTCTCGGGCTTCCTCCCCACCCCCGTCACCCCGGGCCGCCACCCGCGCCCCTTCGCCCTGCGCTTCGAGGGCAGCGAGACGACCGGCCCCGGCACCTGCGTGCTGGACGCGCCGGACCTCGTCACCGGGCTGGCCGGGCGCGGCTATCACACGGTGTGCATTGGCGGGACGGGCTTCTTCAACCAGCGGAACCCCCTGGGCCGCGTGCTCCCGGGCCTCTTCTCGGAGGCGCACTGGGACCCCTCGCTGGGCGTCACCGCCCCCCGATCCACGGAAAATCAGGCATCACTCGCGGTGAAAATCCTGGGCGCCTTGCCCCGGGAGCAGCGGGTGTTCCTGTTCATCAACGTCTCCGCGCTGCACCAGCCCAACCGGCACTACGTGCCCGGGGCGACGGAGGACTCGAAGGCGACGCAGGCGGCGGCCCTGGCGTACGTGGACGGCCAGCTGGGGCCCCTGTTCCAGGCGCTGCGCCGGCGCGGCCCGGCCTTCTGCATCGTGTGTTCGGACCACGGGACGGCATACGGCGAGGACGGCTACACGGGGCACCGGCTGGGGCACCCGGTGGTGTGGACGGTGCCCTATGGCCAGTTCGTGCTGCCGGTAGACTCCGCGCCATGACGCGCCTGGAGTCGATGCTCGATGGGACGCCTTACGTGGCGTACCTCTACGGCTACCCGCACAAGACAGCCTACCGCCCGCTCACGCCCGCGCTGCCGCTGGAGGACGTCTGGGCGAAGGAGCGGCGGGACGCGCTGTTCCTCTACCTGCACGTGCCCTTCTGCGAGATGCGCTGCGGGTTCTGCAACCTCTTCACCGCCGCGGGCCCCAAGGAGGACGTCGTCGACGCGTGGCTCGCCGCGCTGAAGCGGGAGGCCCGCCGGGTGAAGGACGCGCTGGGGCCGGCCACGTTCGCGCGCGCCGCCATCGGTGGCGGCACCCCCACCCTGCTGGATGTCGCGGGGCTGGAGACGGTGTTCGACCTGGCGGCGGAGCTGGGCGTGGACCCGCGCGACGTGCCCATGTCCGTGGAGGTGTCGCCGGAGACGGTGGACGCGGACAAGGTCGCGCTCTTGAAGGCCCGGGGCGTGGACCGGGTGAGCATGGGCGTGCAGAGCTTCCTGGAGGCGGAGGTCGCCGCGGTGAAGCGGCCGCAGAAGACGGCGCAGGTGGAGGCCACGCTGGAGCTGCTGCGGAGCGCGGGCTTCCCCACGCTCAACCTGGACCTCATCTACGGCATCGAGGGCCAGACGGTGGAGACGTTCCAGCACTCGCTGGAGGCCGCGCTGCGGTACGCGCCGGAGGAGCTGTACCTCTACCCGCTCTACGTGCGGCCCCTCACCTTCCTGGGCAAGAAGTCGCGCGCGTGGGACGACCTGCGGCTGTCGCTCTACCGCACCGGCCGAGACTTCCTCCTGTCGCGCGGCTACACGCAGGTGTCCATGCGGATGTTCCGCGCGGCGCACGCCCCGGCCGCTCGCGGCGCGGTGTACCGCTGCCAGGAGGACGGCATGGTGGGCCTGGGCGTGGGGGCGCGCTCCTACGCGGGCGCGGTGCACTACTCGTCCGAGTACGCCGTGGCCTCGCGCGAGGTGCGCGGCATCATCCAGGCCTATGTCGAACGGGACGCGGCGTCGTTCGGCGAGGTGCGCTACGGCTTCGTGCTGGACGCGGCCGAGCAGCGCCACCGGCACCTGGTGCTGTCGCTGCTCGCGGAGGGCGTGGACCCGGGCGTGTACCGCCAGCGCTTCGGCACGGAGGCGAAGGCGGACTTCCCGATGCTCGCGGAGCTGGAGGCGCACGGGCTGGCGCGCGACGTGGACGGCGTGTTCCAGCTCACGGCCGCGGGCGTGGAGCGCTCGGACCTCATTGGCCCGTGGCTGGACTCCGAGGCCGTGCGTGCACGGATGCAGGAGTACGCCTGGCGATGAAGCTCACCGTGCTTTACCGGGGCCCGCTGTCCGGCTGCAACTACGGCTGCGAGTACTGCCCCTTCGGCAAGTGGAAGCAGAGCGAGGAGGAGCTCACGAAGGACCGCGCGGACCTGGAGCGGTTCCTCCAGTGGGTGGAGTCGCGCACGCAGGACACCGTGTCCGTGTTCTTCACGCCGTGGGGCGAGGCGCTCATCTGGCCCTGGTACCAGCAGGCCCTGGCGCGGCTGACGCACCTGCCCCACGTGGAGCGCGCGGCGGTGCAGACGAACCTCTCCTGCCGGCTGGACTGGCTCGCGGACTGCCGCACGGAGAAGCTGGGCATCTGGGCCACGTACCATCCGGAGTGGATGAAGCGCCCGCGCTTCCTGGCGCAGTGCGAGCGGCTGTCGGAGCACGGCGTGCGCCACAGCGCGGGCATGGTGGGCTTCCGGCGCTTCGCGGACGAGGCGGAGGCCCTGCGCCGCGAGCTGCCCGAGGACACGTACCTGTGGATCAACGCGGTGAAGGACGGCCTGGACGCGTACACGCCCGAGGACGTGGAGCGCTTCACGCGCATCGACCCGCTGTTCCCGGTGAACAACACCCGCCATCCCAGCCGGGGCCGCGCCTGCCGTGGCGGCGAGTCCGTGCTGTCCGTGGACGGTGACGGCACCGCGTACCGGTGCCACTTCATCAAGGAGCCGCTGGGCAACCTCTACGCGCCGGACTTCGACGCGGCGTTGAAGCCGCGCCCCTGCTCGAAGGACACGTGCGGCTGCCACATCGGCTACGTGCACCTGGAGTACCTGGAGCTGGATCGCGTGTTCGGCTCCGGGCTGCTGGAGCGCGTGCCGGCGACGCGGCTGTGGACGGGCGGGGCTCAGCGCAGCGCTTCGCGGAGCTCCCAGTCGTAGACGGACAGGCCGTCGCGCGTGAGGCCGGGGAGCAGGTCCCCGAAGGCGTTCGCCTCCAGCACGCGGTGGCCATGGAAGAAGTCCTCGAACATCAGGTCGATGCCCACGTGGAGGCAGTCGTGCGCGCGGGCCACGGCGCGGCAGCTCTCCATCGCGGCCTCCAGCTCGCGGGGGGGCACCGCCGCGTGGAGCGCGTCCAGGTCTCCCCGGTAGCCGCCCAGGTGCAGGTTGGTGATGGGCAGGCGGCTCTGGCGCACGACGGTGAAGGCGGGCTCGCCGCGCACGGTGAGGACGCGGCAGTCGAACACGTCCCCGCCCAGCCGCGCCTTGAGCCGGGACTCCTCCACCTGCGAGCCTTCCCGCAGGAGGAAGGCCAGCACCGCGTCCACCTCCCGCGCGTCCGTCACGCGGCGCACCTTGAGGGAGTTGAACCAGCCGGTGGCGCCCCGGTGCAGGCTGGTGAGCAGCGAGCCCGCTTCGCCTTCCCGCCGGCTCGGCCGGTACATGGCGAGGCACGACGCGGACGAACCGCAGGACAGCTTCACGAACGCCTCGCGGAAGCCGGCTTCGCGCAGGGCGTGGCGCAGGGCCTCCGGCGTGGTGCCCGGGGCCACGTCCAGGAACGGCGGCACGGGGATGCCCAGGCCCGCGTACCGGCGCGACGTGGTCCGCTTGTCGAACAGGTCCGCGATGGCGCCCGGCGCGGACAGCACGCGCCAGCGGGGACGCAGGGCGAACCGGGCGGACAGGTCCTCCAGCACGCGCAGGAAGCCCAGGTGGTGCTGCCGGGGACACAGCACGCGGCCATGTTCCTCCGGCAGCGCGTCCAGCGCCTCGGGCGTCACGGTGTCGCAGCCGGTGCCGAGCGCATCCGCGAAGCCGCGCTGGAGGAAGGCCCGCTCCACGGCCGCGTCCTCCCCCGCCGCGTCGATGCGGACGAGGCGCTCCGTGTCCGGCAGCTCCAGGAGGACGTCCGGGGCGCGGGCCACCTGCTCCCACGCCACCACGTGCGCGGCGGGAAGGCCCGCGCGGCCCAGGGCCTCCTGGAAGAGCGTGACGCGCCGGTTCCCGGGGTTGCCGATGATCAGGAACGGCGGCGCGGCGGACGGCATGGGGACGGGCTACTCCCCCACGGCGGCGTAGCGCGACTCCTCGTCGTACGGCGTGCGCTGGTTGCCGCTCGCCACGGCCTGGGCGACCTTCGCCACGGCCTTCTGCCCTTCCTTCGTGAGGAAGTTCTGGGTGACGTCCAGGGACTTGAGATGCGCGAAGGCCTTGGCGTTCTCCGCCAGCGTCTGTGCGCCCGCGTCACTCATCGTGCCCATGGACAGGTCCAGCTCCCCGAGCTGGGCCAGGAGCTTCGACTGGGGCAGCGCCGCGCACAGCTCGTCCGTGAACTCCGCGTTGCGCAGGCCCAGCTTGCGCAACGCCGGCACGCCCTCCGCGTCCAGCAGCGGCTTGAGGTCCTTCACCCCGCCGCCCGCGCCGTAGTTCTCCTGACCGAACCAGACCTCCAGCGCCTCCAGCTTCGGCCACTTCGCCTTCGCGATGTCCTTCACCGAGCCCTGATCGAGGCCCCCCGTCTCCACGGTGAAGGAGCGCAGCTCCGGCAGGTCGATCTTCCCCAGTCCGATTTCACCGCCGCGCACGCGCAGCTCCTGGAGCTGGGGATAGACCTTGTAGAGCGGCTTGAGGTCGCCCACCTGCGTCCAGGAGATCTCCGTCTCGTCCGGGAACTCGAAGTCGCCGATGAACAGCGAGCGCAGCGGCGGCGCGGGCTTCGCCTTCGCGAGCACCGCCAGCGTCTCGTCGTAATCGTTCTCGCCGTCGAAGCTGGCCATGCCGAGCGTCAAGCGGCTCAGGAAGCGCGCGGACGGATGGGCCAGCAGCTCGGCCAAGAGGTCCGGGATGTTCGCCGTGGAGTCGTAGTCCACCTGACCCAGCCGGGCCTCGCGGATGAAGCCCAGGTGCCATTCCAGCTTGAGGGTCTCGTCGGAGACCGCCTCCGCCAGCGACTCGCCCAGCAGCTCGTCCGCGTGGTCCTCGACGAACTTCGCGGCCTGCTTCCGCACGGCCGTGGCCCTGGCGGCGGGCGCGTCCAGCGCGGAGTGCTGGAGCAGGATGAGCTCGGCGCGCGGATCGCCCTCGCCCTCGAGCCACTCGGCGTATGTGAGATAGCCCTTCACGTCGTCGGGCTTCGCGAGGATGGCGGCCTCCAGGTCCGGGTTGACGGCGGACTCGGCGGTGGCCTCGCCCCCGTCGCCGTCCGCACTCCCGGCGAGCGTGTAGCCCTTGCGCTCCTTCTCGCGGACCTGCGCTTCGTATTCCTTCTTGGCCTCGGCCTTGGAGTCGAACGCCTCGACCTTCTCCTGGCCGTCGGTGCCGATGCGGCCCCAGCGCTTGGTCAGCGTGGTGCCCTCCAGGGTGATCTCCCAGAACTTGCTGGAGCTGCCTTCGGTGAACTCGTAGCGAGGCATCGCGCGGCCCTTTGGCGAAGAACGCCCGGGACGCTAGAGGAGCCCTCCAGCAACCTCAAGCCGCGCGAATCCGTATCAGGGCGCAGCAGCGTCAGCTCCACGCGGCGGTTGAGCTCACGGCCACGGGGGATGAGGTTGGGGGCCTTGGGGCTGCTGTCGCCCAGGCCCACGGCCTCCACGCGGGACGGGGCCACGCCGGCGCGGATCAGCAGGTCGGCCACGGCGCGGGCGCGGGCGTCGGAGAGGCTCTGACGCGCGGGCTCGGGGACCTCCTTCGAGTCGGTGTGGCCCCGATGCGCAGGCGGGCCTTCGGGTTGCGCACGAGCAGGTCCACCAGCAGGTCCAGGCCCGCGAGCGCGGCCTTGGTGGGCACGGGCTTCTTCTCGTCGAAGCTCAGGGGCTCGGGCAGCTCGATGCGGCCCTCCTTCACCGTGGCGGCCTTGGCGGCCTTGGGCGCGGGCACCAGCGCGAAGGCCAGCGACGCCTCGGCGCCCGCGCCCAGCTCCACCTGGCGCGTCTGCGCGAGGAACCCGTCGGCGATGAGGTCCACCGTGTACGCGCCCGCGGACAGCGGCACGTCCTGCGGCTTGCGGCCCTTCTTGGCCGCGGCGAGCGTGAGCTTCAGGGGCTCGCCCTTGCCGCGCACGAAGGCGGTGGCCTTGGTGGGCTTCCTGGACGTCACCTGGAGGCGCAGGCGGCTGGGGGCCACGGGCGTGCGCTCCACGGGCGGCGTCACGGAGACGACGGTCGTCGTGGGCTTCACGCCCGCGTCCGGCGCTGGCGTGGGCTGGGCGACCTTCACCGGGGCGCCGGCGTCCACCGGGGCCGGCTTCACGGGCGGGGGCGCGGTGGCGACGGTGGGCTCGTCCTTCAGCGGCTGGATCATCTCCGCGGTGACGGCGTGGGTGAGCTTGAGCTTGAGGCGCGGATCCGGCGCGTTGGGGACGACGGCCGGGGACGCCTTCACCACGACGCGCAGGCCGCGCTGGGTCTGGAAGCCGACGGACGCGGTGATCTTCCAGAGGAAGCCGTTGGTCTCGCTGAACAGGCTCCAGGAGCCGTTGGTGTACGTGACGCGCGAGACGAGGGTGTGCTCGCCGGGTTCGACCTTCAGGTTCGCGAGCCGGTGCACGCCGGGCGCGTTGAGCTCCTCCAGCGACGGGACGGCGAGCGGTTCGCCATCCAGGAGGAAGTCGGTCTCCACGAGCCGGTAGCCGTCCTCGGGCTTGAAGCCCGCGAAGAGCACCTGCACCTCGGAGGGGGATTCGGGGACCAGGTCGCGCAGCTGGCGCTCCAGCTCCGCGCGCGCCTGGTCCTCGCGCGTCGTTTCGGCCGCGAGCGCACCCGGGGCCAGGAGTCCGGCGAGGACCAGTGACCCGATCTTGAGGAAGGAGGAGTCCACGAGGCGCCACGCAGCATGGCACAAGGCGCCCCGGGACGATGCAGGGATACAGTCCTGTAGAGGGAGCAGGCGGGCGCGACGGACCTGTACCGGGGGGCAGGTTGAAGGCTTCGCGGTGAATTCCCTGTTCCAACCAGTCCTGGCGTGGGGAGGCGGGGATGGATCATCCTCGCTGGCGCATGGATCCGCGGCCTGCCTCCCCTCCGACGCCTGTCCCCTCCTCCCCCAAGGTGGCCTCCCGCTTTTCACGGCGGGCATGGGCCTGGAGCGCGGTGGGAGCGGTGGTGACGCTGGGGATGCTGGCGGGGATGGTGCGGGTGGAGCGCTCGGCGCGAGGGTCGGTGCTGCTCGAACTAGGCGAGTGGGTGGACGTCCCGGCGCCGGCCGCGGGGCGAGTGGTGTCGGTGGACGTGGGGCTGAGCGAGACGGTCCAGGCCGGGCAGGTGGTGGCGCGGCTGGAGACGGCGGCGGGGACTGCGGAGGCGGTGGCGCCGCTGTCGGCGATGGTGGGCCGGGTGACGGTGACGAAGGGGGCGGAAGTGGAGGCGGGGCAGCCGGTGGCGTCGTTGTTGAACCGGGAGGCCGTGCTGCCATCGCTCTATGTGGTGTTCCCGGGGGAGTACCGGCCGGAGCTGGCCCCGGGGATGACGCTGGAGTACCAGCTGCCGGGGATGCCGGTGCCATTCGAGACGGTCATCGAGAAGGTGGAGGGCCCGGAGGTATCGCTCCGGTACGCGAAGGCGCAGCTGCCGGGCCGCGACGTGTTCGGGCAAGGGGCGGTGCTGGTCCGGGCGCACGTGCCGTCCCGCAACTATGAGCGGGACGGCAAGAAGCGCGTCTACCAGGACGGCATGAAGGGCCGGGCCCGGGTGAAGCTGGGAACGCAGCGGCTCATCGTCGCGTGGTTCCCGGGCCTGCGTGATGCGCTGCCGTGAGGTGGGGCTGGTCAGTGTCACTGCTGGGGCTCGCTGCCGTCGGGTGTGCTCGCGCGTTCGTGGCGGGCAATGCCTCGGTGGAAGATGACCGCTCCATCCTCTTCCCCCAGTTCTTCGAACAGGCACCGCTTCATGTCGGTGCGGCGGACCGGCTTTTCGTCATCGATGGAGCCGTGCTCAGGGCCCTGACCCTGGCGGCCGATGACTTCCTGCCTCCGGAGCGACCCGACACGCCGTGCGCTGAACGACGCGCCTCTCATGTCTTCAGGGTCATCCAGCGCGACGACATCCTCTTCGTCCGCATCGATATGGACCCTGCGGCTTGCGGCGCAACACGGCCGGGACTCGATTCTGGGGTCCGGTACGCCATCAGCCGTGATGGCCGCATCCTCCGGCGTGTCCTGGATGGGATGGAGCCCTACGTCCCATCCTCGGATGGCGGTGTCCTGGAGAAGGCCGCTCCTGGAGTCTCGCCCTCCTTCGACCCGGAACACCCGCGCCCCCTGCCCTTCCTGGACTCCTCCCAGGATGCAGGATGCCCACTCGACGCTGGGATTCCTGACGCGTCAGCCCCCGCTCCAGGCGTGGTTCCCGGGCCTGCGTGATGCGCTGCCGTGAGGGCTGAGGCCCTGGGTAGACGGGCCCTCACCCGGACGAGGGATTGCGAGTGCTGTTCCGGACGCCGCAGCATGGCCTGAACTCGCAAGAGAGCCCCCACAGCAAGGAGCGTCGATGCCGCTTCCACTCATTCCTGTCGCGATCGGACTCGTCACCCTCCTCGGATACGGAGCGAAGAAGGGCTACGACGGTGTCGATGCCATGCGGGACGCCGAGGCGTTGGGAGAGGCCGCGGAGGCGAAGCATCGGAAGTGGATTGGCAAGCTCGACGAAGCACGGAGCGGTCTCCAGGGACAGCTCGCCGCTCTGGACGCGCAGCGGTCCCAGGTGGTGTCCACCACCTTCCGGCGCCTCTTCGACTTTCTCGAGCAGATGGAGCAGCAGGCCCGCCTCGCGGCCCTGGAGAGCCTGGGCACGTTGGGGGTGAATCGCGAGGAGGTGCGCCAGTTCGCCGTGCAGTATGTCGAAGCAGGAGGCACCGTCTCCGGCGCCGTCGCAGCGGCGATGACGGGAGCCGGAGCAAGCGCCATGACGACGGGGCTCGTCACCAGCTTCGCCACCGCTGGCACTGGTGTGGCCATGTCGGGCCTCTCAGGAGCTGCGGCGAACAGCGCGCTCCTCGCCTGGCTGGGGGGAGGCTCCCTCGCCGCGGGAGGCTTCGGCATGGCAGGGGGCGCGGTGGTCCTGGGCGGCATCGCGGTAGCGCCCGCCGTGGCGGTCGCTGGCTTCGTCATCGCTCGGGAGGGAGAAAAGGCGAAGACGAAGGCGGAGGCCTACTCCAGGAAGGTGAGACGGCAGGTGGCCAGGATCAAAGCCGCCATCGCACTGCTGGGCCGAGCGGAGCTTCGCGTTGGCGAGCTGAGCGGCGTCCTCGAGCAGCTCGACCAGCGGACAAAGGCCGCTATCGACGCGCTCTGGACGTTGTCGGGCGGCTTCGACACCGGCAATGAAGAGCACCTGTCACGTTTCGCGATGGCCATGCAGCTGGCCAAGGCAGAGAGCGAATTGATGCGTGTACCGCTGTTCACCGAAGGCGGCGACATCAACACCCAGGTCGACGCGTTGCTCGAGCAGGGGCGCCGCCTCGCGCTTCCGGAGGCGTCATGACCTCGAAAAAGATTTCCCTTCCGGCGGAGGTGTCGATCGATGGAGTCAGCAACGTCCTGCAGGGCATCCGGACCATCGCCGAGTGCGTGCGCGACATCGAAAAGTCGCGCACCGAGCAGACCCGGCTGAGAGAGAGCGCCCGGGTGGAGGTGGAGCAGATCCACGCCATGCGCGAGGTGCTCATGAACTACCTCGACCGCAGCTTCGATGAGCGCAAGGAGAACTTCCGGCGGCTCTTCGAGAGGCTCGACGGTGCCATCCAGGGCAACAACGTGCAGATGGCTTCGGCTGTCCTGGACTCCGTGGTGAAGCTCGCTGATGCCTCGCCCTTCAAAGCCCTGCGGGATGTGGCGGCAACGCGGGCCGCCCTCGGGCAGAAGGGCAAGGAGTGGCAGTTCTAGTCAGGCCCCCTGACGCGACAGCCGGCGCTCCAGGCGTTCCAGCCGGAGCTGGTGGTCGGCGGGCAGCTCCACGGGGGCGGCCAGCCTGGCGTGGTACAGGGCCCGGGGCAGGTCCTTGAGGGAGTGCTCGTAGAGCTTCGTCAGGGACAGGTGCAGCACCGCGCCCTGGCCGGGCTTCGCGAACGTGAGCGCCCGTTGCAGGTGCGCCACCGCCGTCTCGCAGTCTCCCGAGCGGCGGCAGAGGCGCGAGGCCACCACCAGCGCTTCGATTCCCACCGGGCCTCCGCTCTCCGCGGCGGCCTTCGCGAAGGTCAGCGCGCGCTCCGCGTCCCCTGCCCGCTCCGCCACCTGCGCGAAGCCGAGCAGGTCCCTCGGGTCCTGCCGCTCCGTGCCTTCCGACTGGAAGCGGCGCACCAGGTCGCCCAGCAGCGCCGCCAGGAGCAACAAGTCCTTCTGGTTGTGCTCCAGCACCGGCACCAGCTCCGAGCCGTCCGTGCCTCGCAGGAAGCGGAAGTACAGCTCCGGGATCAGTGAACCGTCCACGTCCCCCACCCGGTGATGCCCCAGCACCTTCGACTCCAGGTGCACGAGCCGCGCGCCTTCGCCCCGGTGCTTGAACACGCGCCGCGCGCAGTGCAGCAGGTCCAGGTGCGGCAGCTCCTTCGGCACCGGCACCCGGTTGAGCACGAAGCGCGTGCGCAACAACGGCCAGTCGAAGCTCTTGCCGTTGTACGTGACGAGGCAGGACGACGACGCCATGCGCTCGGCCAGCAGGCGCAGCATGGGCGCCTCTTCGCCCATGCGCCGCAGGAAGAGCTGCTGCACGCGCAGCGAGCGGTCCTCGAACCAGCCGAGGCCCACCAGGAACGGCACCGTGCCCGTGCCGCCCGCGAGCCCCGTCGTCTCCGTGTCCAGCAGCAGCATCCGCGTGAAGTCCACTGACTCCAGCTCCGGATGCAGCGCCAGCCCCGCCACCAGCCGCGACTCCACATCGAGCGCCGCCGCCACTGGAGCCGTGCCGTGCCGATGATCCGGCGGGTACACCTGCTCGGCCACGTGCACCGTGCCGTGCGGCGTCGACCGCGCCTCCACCGGCAACGCCCGGGGTTCAGGGAGCGGCTCCACCGCCTTCCGAGCAGACGCCGTGCCCTGACGCTCCGCCCAGAACGACAGCATCTGGCGCAGCGCTTCGACTCGTGGATCCGCAACACCGTCCGCCGCGCCGCCCCGCTTCGCCGCGAACCGCCGCCGCGCCTCCTCGCGCAGATCCACGAGCCCGTCCGCACGGGCCCGTGCCCCTTCTACCGCGAGCCCGGACTCGCGCGCCCGCGCATCCTGCGTCGCCTCTGCCCCGCTCTCCACGTCGAGAGAAGGCGCACCCTCCCCCTCCATCGACAGGCGCTTGCGCAGCGACTGCACCAGCACCTCCGCGAGGGTGGTCGTGCCCGCCTCTTCCACCGGAGGAACCCGCGCCACCACCTCATCCCGCGCGCGCGCCTCCACCGCCGGTGTCTCCACCACCGGAGCCACGGTGTTCACGGGCGCCCGGGCCTGACTGCCGGGGCCCGCGCTGCTGAGTCGGGACAGCTTGCGCTTCAGGTCCATGCCGAGCCCGTACTCCTCACTGCACCCCGGCGACGCCGAGCGCCGCCAGCAGGTCCAGCGCCAACCGCTTGCGCGGATGCGATCCCGACGGCGCGCTCCCCGGCTGGCCACCCGCCGCCGGTCCGATGCACGCCGGACACCCGTCCTCGCACGGACAGGACTCCAGCAGCTTGCGCCCTCGCAGCAGCAGCTCCTCGCGCTGATCGTACAGCCGCGCCGCCAGCCCCACGCCGCCGGGCACGTTGTCGTAGAGGAACAGCGTCGGCTCGAAGCCCACCCCGCCGTCCTTGCGCGGCGGACCGTCCGGCTCGTCCTTGCTGCCCAGCGTCCGGCCCAGGTCGCGCGGGTCGCTCATCAACCCCACGCACGCCACCGTGCGCAGCGCGGAACCCAGGCCCCGCAGCGCGTCGATGACCGAGGGCCTCGGGGCGTCCATCGCGCGCACCACCGCCTCCGGCACCGTCAGCCACAGCGCCGACGTGTGCATCTGCATCTCCGGCAGCCGCACGTCGCCGTAGCCCACGTTCTCATGCGTGTGGAACTTGATCTTCTTGTAGCCCACCACCTTCTCGATGACGGACACCTCGCCCAGCCCCGCGTGCAGCGACGGCCCCAGCGGCGCGCCCTGGTCCTCCTGGATGACGCTCACGCGCACGTTCGTCATCGCGTCCGTGAAGTAGTCCGGCGCCACCTTGCGCACGAAGGCCTTGTGGTTCTCCAGGTCCAGCTGCTCCACCTGGTACTGCTCGGAGTCGTGCTGGTAGATGGCCTGCTCGTGCAGCTGCGTGTGCGCGGAGCGGAAGTCCATCTCCGCCAGCGTCTTGTCCGTGCCTCGCTCGATGACCACCACGTTGTCCCAGCCCACGCTGCGCAAGGACACGTGGTGCGCCGGGTACGCGTCCGACGACCAGTGGAACATCCGCCGCCCGCCCTCCGGGGCCTGCGATGGGTGCACCACCTGGTGCTGCGTGAGGAAGTCCAGCGCCTCCGTGGTGTTCTCCACCGGCACGTCCCCGAACGAGTCCCCTTCCTCGAAGGGCAGCTCGAACGCCGCGCACTTCAGGTGCTGGACCAATATCTCCACGTTGTCCGGATCAATGCGCGCGTGCTCCACCGGAGCGCCCGTGAGCGCGCGCGGATCCGCCGCGAAGTATTGATCCAGCGGCGCGCTGGACGTCACCAGCAGCGCCAGGCTCCCCATGCCGCGCCGGCCCGCACGGCCGAAGCGCTGCGCCAGCGCCGCCACGGAGCCCGGGTAGCCCGCGCACACGACGGCATCCAGCGACCCGATGTCGATGCCCAACTCCAGCGCGTTGGTGGCCACCACGCAGCGCACCTCGCCCGCGCGCATCGCGGCCTCCGTGGCGCGCCGGGTGCCCGGCAGGTAGCCGCCGCGGTAGCCCTGGATGAGCGACGGATCCAGCTTCTCCTCCACGAACCGGTCGCGGAGGTACTTGAGCATCACCTCCACGTTGTTGCGCGACTGGCCGAACAGCAGCGTGGACACCCCCGCGCGCACCAGGTCCGAGGTGAGCCGCACCGCGCTCTTGAGATAGCTGGCGCGGATGCCCAGCTCCGCGTTCACCACGGGCGGGTTGTAGACCATCACCCGGCGCTCGCCGGACGGCGCCCCGCTCTCCGACACGAGCGCCACCTCGCGCCCCAGCATCCGCTCCGCGTGCGCCTTCGGGTTGCCGATGGTCGCCGACGCCAGGATGAACGTGGGCGAAGCGCCGTGGAACCGCGCCACCCGCTGCAACCGGCGCAGCACGTTCGCCAGGTGCGAGCCGAAGACGCCCCGGTACGTGTGCAGCTCGTCGATGACGACGTAGCGCAGATTCGCGAACAGCCGCGCCCAGTTCGCGTGGTGCGGCAGGATGCCCGTGTGCAGCATGTCCGGGTTGGTGAGCACCACGCCCGCGCGCTCCCGGGCCGCCCGGCGTGCGTCCCCCGGCGTGTCGCCGTCGAAGGTGATGGCGCCGTGGCCCAGGCCCGCCTCGCGCATGAAGGCGCGCAGGGACTCCTCCTGGTCGCGCGACAGCGCCTTCGTGGGGAACAGGTAGAGCGCGCGCGCATCCGGCTCACGCGCGAAGCGGTCCAGCAGCGGCAGGTTGTAACAGAGGCTCTTGCCGGACGCGGTCGGCGTGGCGATGACCAGGCTCTCCCCGTCGCGGGCCCGCTCGAAGGCCTCCGCCTGGTGGGAGAAGAGGTGCTCCACGCCCCGGCGCTTGAGCGCGTCCCGGACCTGGGGGGACAGGTCCTCCGGCAGCGGCGCGAACACGCCCGCGCGGGCCGGCGTCACGGCGTCGTGGACGATGTTCGGCCACACCTGCCGGTCCGTCCGCCAACCCTGGAGGACGGCATCCAGCCCGCGAGCCCCCGACCACGGCGTGCGGCGCGGGCCGGAGAAGGCCTCGGTTTCCTTCTCGGGCTTCATAGGGCCAGCCACTGTACAGACGTGTACCCGGAAGGACAACGCGCGTCAGACCCGCCACGGCGGTCGTTTGGGGGCCCATCACCCACATTCCCACCGGGCAGTAGCCGGCTCGATTCCCCGCTGGACAGGCGGCATCCGCGGACATCGACGGGCTTCCGGAGCGGCCCCTAGTGTCCCGCGCCCGTGGCGCTCGCGATCTTCCTCTTCACGTACCTCTTCATCGCCGGGGCGAGGCTGCCCTTCGTCAAGCTGGACCGTCCCGGAGGCGCGCTGCTGGGCGCCACGCTGATGGTCGTCGCCGGGGTCGTCACGCCCGCGGAGGTCTTCGGCCACAGCGCGGACCGGGGCCAGCAGGCCATCGACATGGACACGCTCGTCCTCTTGCTGGGGATGATGCTGCTGGCCGTGTACCTGTCGCAGGCGAAGTTCTTCCGCGCCACCGGGGCCAGGGCCCTCAAGGTCGCGCACACGCCCCGGCTGCTCCTGGTGGCCGTGACGTGCGTGAGCGCGTTCCTGTCCGCGTTCCTCGTGAACGACACCGTGTGCCTGTTCCTCACGCCGCTGGTGCTGGTGGTGGTGGAGGACGCGCGCCTGCCGCCCGTGCCGTACCTGCTGGCGGTGTGCATGGGCAGCAACAGCGGCTCCGTGGCCACCTTCACCGGCAACCCGCAGAACATGCTGATCCAAGGCGCGTCCGGCCTGGGCTACGCGCGGTTCGCCGCGTACATGGCCCTGCCCGCGGTGCTCTCCACCGCCATCGTCGCCGTGGCGCTGCTGTACCTCTTCCGCAAGGAGCTGCCGGCCGCGCGCTTCGACACGCACCCGCCCCCGCTGGAGGTGGACCGCCGGCTGCTCGCGCTGGGGCTGGGGAGCCTGCTGGGCGTGGTGGTGGCGTTCTTCGCGGGCCTGCCCATGAGCTGGAGCGCGCTCGCGGGCGGCGTGCTGGTGATGTCGCTGTCCGGCCACGACTCACGCGAGGCGCTGGAGCGCGTGGACTGGGTGCTGCTGCTCTTCTTCGCCAGCCTCTTCGTCGTCGTGCACGGGGTGAACAAGGCGGGCTGGGCGGAGGAGATCCGCCTGCTGTTCTCCCCGCTGATGGCCGGGCCGCCGTGGCGCGAGGCGCTGGGCTTCGCGGGGCTCACGCTCGTGGCCTCCAACCTCTTCAGCAACGTGCCCTTCGTGATGCTCGCGCGAGCGTGGGTGCCGGCCATGCAGGAGCCAGAGCTGGCGTGGCACGTGCTCGCGCTGGGCTCCACGCTGGCGGGCAACCTCACGCTGGTGGGCAGCGTGGCGAACCTCATCGTCTTCGAGGCCGCGCGCGGCAAGGTCCGGATGGGCTTCATGGACTACCTGCGCGTGGGCGTGCCCGTGACGCTGATCAGCTTCGCCGTGGGGCTGGGCGTGCTCCTGGCCGAGCACGCCCTCTTCTAGGCTTCACACCGCTCAGGCGTCCGGATCCGGCAGCTCGCCCGGGGGCAGCTGGCGCTCGGGCGGGGTGGGCTCGGGCGCGGGGGTGACGGCGGAGGGCACGGTGTCCGGCGCGGTGTTGCCCGTGGGGGCCGCGCCCTTGCGGTTCTGGGGCGTCATGTCCTTCACGAACATGTCCGCGACCTTGTCCAGGAGCTCCGTCATGGCCAGGCGGAACAGCTCCGGCTCCTTGCCGACCTTGAACGGATCCAGGTGCGGCGCCCCCTGCTCCACCGCGTCCAGGTCGAACGGGCGGCGCCACAGCTCCGAGCGCCCGTCCAGCCGGAACATGCGCCCGTAACCCTTGAGGTAGGCCCCCGCGTGGCCGTCCTCGCTGCGCATGCCGTAGTCCTGGATGACGAACTCCACGACGGTGTCCGCGCCCAGCGGGGCCATCAGGTCGTAGTCCGGCGCGTTGGCGGGCACCTCCTCCACCAGGAAGCTCTCCAGCGCGGAGGCCACGCGGGCCGGGTCCACCGTGTCCGTCCACGGGGCCTCCGCCGGCAGGCGCGACAGGGTGGTGACGCGCAGGCGCTCGGAGAGCTCGAAGCGCGTCACGGCCTGCTGCAGCTTCACGGTGAGCCGGCGGTCCGCCTCCTTGGGCTCCAGCTTCTTGAGCTTGCCCGAATAGGCGTCGTCCTCCTGGAACACCCGGCTCTTGGGTCCCGCGCCGTCCTCGATGCGGGAGATGAAGGCGGGCCGCTGGACCCGGTCCAGGTCCGCGCGGGACAGGCGCTGGGACGCGCAACCGGCGGTGAAGGCGACGAGGACTGCCGCGAAAAGGAGGCTTCGGCTTCGCACCATGGGCCCGACGCTATCCCATCCCCGCCCCCCTGGCCTGTTTGCGACCCACCGAAAGCCTGGGGGCGGCCCGGCGCTGCTATGCTGCCCGGCCGTGAATCCTCCCCCTTCTGTTCCCCCCGGCCCGGGCCCCAACCGCAAGCGGCGGCTGGGGGAGATCCTGATGGACGCCGGCCTGCTCACCGAAACCCAGCTCCGCAGCGCGCTCGCCGAGCAGCGCAAGTGGGGCGGCCGGCTGGGCCTCACGCTGGTGCAGATGGGCGTCGTGGACGAAAGCTCCATGGTGCACGCCCTGTCGCGGCAGCTGGCCATCCCCACGGTGGACCTGGACAAGCACCTCCCCGTCCCGTCCGCCCTCCAGGCGCTGCGCGTGGACATCGCCGAGCGCTACACCGTCTTCCCCGTCGCCTACGAGCCCGGCACCAAGACGCTCACCGTGGCCACGTCGGATCCCACCAACGTGGAGTCCCTCCAGGAGCTGGCCTTCCACTCCGGCCAGAAGCTCCAGGTGGTGGTGGCGACCGCGTCCTCCATCGAGCGCGCCATCCGGCACCACTACCACGGGGAGGTCACCTCCACGGCCGCCACGCCGCTGAGCTTCGGCATGGACGAGGCCACCTTCGAGCTGGCCCCGCCGCAGCCCGAGAGCGCCCCGCCCCCGCGCACCCCCACGCCGCCGCCCGTGGTGCGCGACGCGGAGCTGGCGTCGAAGGTGGAGGCGCTCACGCAGCAGGTGGCGGACCTGGAGCGCATGGTGGCGCAGCAGGCCCGCGTGATGCGCGCGATGATGGACGCGCTGGAGGCCCGGGGCGCGTTGACCCGCGAGGAGGTCCAGGCGAAGGCCCGGTAGGCACGGCATGGCGCTCCCCTTCTCCGAAAAGCTGTCGCTGGAGCTGACCGTCACCGCGGGCGAGCAGCCGTACGCCATCCCCGGCGGACAGGTGAAGGACTTCTCGCTGCGGATGACGCCCACGGGCTTCCGCTGCACGGTGACCTTCTGGACGGCGCTGGAGAAGGCGGACGCGGCGCTGTTCACCGCGTTCAGCAAGCCGGACCTGGTGCGCGTGCGGCTGGCGCTGTCCGGCGTGTACGACCCGCCGCCCGCCCCGCTGGTGGTGCAGGGCATCGTCACGGAGAAGCGCGTCAGCGGCACCGCGCACGGCCACAAGGACAACGTGGCGGTGGCCTTCCGCCAGTACACGGTGACCTTCGAGGACCCCGCGCGGGTGCTCTGGAAGCAGCACCGCCCGGTGGAGCTGCACACGGCGAAGAAGCTGTCGGAGCTGCTGGACGCGCACAAGCCCGGCGGCCTGCTGCTCACCTACGACTGGGACGCGCTGGAAGAGAAGCACGCGATGGTGTGCCTGGGCATCGGCGATGACCACGCGGCCGCCAGCTTCTACGACTTCGTCCTCTGGTTCGTGGACACGCGCGGCGGCGTGCTCACGTACGACAGCCCCAACGACACGTACACCTTCTCCGCGAAGAAGCCTGCGGTGGGCGCCGTCACCGGGCTCAGCCGCAAGCACGTGGCGCGCGTGGACGTGGAGCTGCCGCCGGTCATCCGCCACAGCGCCCGGGTGCTCAACGGCTTCGGGGCCGGCGCCACCACGGTGGCGCTGGAGCAGTCCCAGGCGGTGGCGGGCATCCAGCACGACGTGCTGGTGCGCACCCCCATCGCGGCGGAGGCGGAGCAGCGCCAGTCGCTGGAGAAGGAGCGCCTGCGCGTGCGCAAGCGGCGCCTGCGGCTGACGTTCCTCGACGTGCCGCCCATCGCGCTGCACCCGGGCGCGTTGCTCAAGCTGGACGGCGGGCGGTGGAGCCCGGGCCTCACGGGCCTGGGGGAAGACCTGCGCGTGGCGGAGCTGGCCTTCGACGGCGCGGGGCTCCAGGCTGGTCCGCACGACGGCCAGCAGGACGCGATGGAGGGCTACCAGGTCACCCTGTCCGTGCTGCTGGAGCAGAAGTCGGATCCGGTGCCGGAGCTGCCCGCGTACCGGCCGCCCCGCTACCCCATCTACGTCGAGGGCAAGGTGCACAGCCCCGGCGGCGAGGCCACGGACCGCATCTACCTCCAGGTGGATGATCAGAAGACGTCCGTGACGAACTACCGGGTGGCGATCCCGCTGTGGAACAAGACGGTGAGCGTGCCGGCGGAGCCCAACCAGTTCCCGGGGACGTTCTACTTCCCCCCGTACAAGAACGAGCGGGCGCTGGTGGCGCTGCACTTCGACCACGCGGAGCTGCACCGCTTCCTGGACTGGGGCGAAGGGGTGCGCATGCCCCAGGACAGCCAGGGCGATCAGATCCTCTTCGGCAAGAATGGCGCGAACCAGACGGCGCTGACGCACGACTTCCAGGACAACAAGCCGGTGTGGAACCTGGGGCGGGTGAACGCCAACGACACGGAGATCGTCCGCCTGTCGGAAGGCCACCTCCTCATCCAGACGAAGGAGAACCCCGGCGGCGCCCCCACCACGCCCACGTATGACGTGACGCCGCAGGTGGAGACGGCGAAGGGCGACCTCACCGCGGGCGTGGACGGCGCGGTGAGCGGCGCGACGGCGGCCTACAAGGAATCCATGGCGGAGGTGAACGCGAAGCTGAACGCGGCGACGGAGGAGACGGGCGCGGCCCTCGCCGCCGCGGAGGCCCAGGTGAAGGGCAAGGCCGCCGAGTCCCGCGCGAAGCTGACCGGCGCGCTCAACGGCCTGGATGGCCAGACGGGCGCCCTCTCCGGCGCCGCCGCGGATGCCAAGGCCGCGCTCGCGGGGCTGAAATGAACGAGCTGCGCGCGACGGTGGCGAAGCACAAGTCGACCGTGGAGGGCTTCGGCTCCGGCATCACGCCGCGCCTCTCCACCGCGAAGGGCGAGGTGGAGACCCTGGTCCAGGGCGTCGTGGAGCAGGTCGCCGCGCTGCGCCCGTCCATCTCCGGAGCGCTGGGGGGCTGCTCGCGCAGGTGAACGCGGCGAACGTGACGCTGGCGGACCCCTCCCCCCGCTTCGACGCGCTGGCCACGGAGGTCCAGGGCCACCAGCAGGCGCTGACCGCCTCCAGCACGACGGCGCGCACGCAGGCGGAGGCGCTGGGCCAGGAGGCGACGGCGAAGAGCCAGGGGCTGGAGGCGCAGGCGAAGTCCTCCGCCGAGTCCTCGCAGGGACAGCTCACCGCGCTCCAGCAGCAGGTGGCCCAGAGGTGCGACGCGGACAAGCAGTCCTTCGACGCGAAGCTCGCGAAGCGCCAGGGCTCCAGGGAGGAGACGGAGGCCCGCCGCGCGCAGGGGTACGCGCTGATCGAGCAGACCCGCTCGCAGCTCACGCAGGACCTCACGGGCGTGGGGTCGACGATCGCGGCGGCGCTGGCGGCGGTGCTGGTGCGGCTGGCCACCTCCCGCGACACGGCGACGGGCCGGAGCACGCAGCTCACCTCCACCCTGGACGGCGCGGTGAAGGACCCCGTGAGCGCGCTGACGGCGCTGCACCAGGAGATTCTCAACGCGGGCAAGACGACGAAGGACGCCCACCAGCAGCAGCAGTCCACGCTGGAGGGGCAGCGCAAGGCGCTGGTGGATCAGCTGATGGCCGCCGCCGCGGCGGCCGCCGCCATCGTGGACCCGCTGGACACCCAGGTGGCCCCGTCGCTGACGGCGGGCAAGACGCAGGCGGACGGGGCGCTGGACACGCTGGGCAAGACCATCGCCGGGCAGGTGGCCAGCGTCACGGCGCAGCTCACGGTGGTGGAGAAGCTCATCGACCAGGTGCAGCAGCAGGTGGAGGCCGCCATCACCACGGTGAGCGGCACCATCGACGGCCTGGTGCAGGGCGCGCTCACGGCGGTGGAGTCCGTCAAGGCGCCGCTGAAGGCGACGCTGGACGCGGCGTTCACCACGCTGGACACCCTGGTCGCCACGGTCAGCGCCCTCAAGCAGCAGGTGATGGCGCTGTTCGAGGTGCTGCCCCAGAAGCTGGAGCAGCTCCAGACCCTCTTCCAGCAGATCGTCGGCTCGCTGGAGTCGCTGCTGGAGCGCGCCATGGGCCTGCTGGACGCCATCCCGGCCGCGGACCTGCCCAAGCCGCTGGTGAGCCCCGCGGTGCAGGGCATCACGCAGGTGGTGACGCAGATCACCACGCAGCTGGGGACCCTCACCTCGCAGGTGGGCACGCAGCTCCAGTCAGTCCAGCAGACCATCGTCTCCCAGGTGGAGACGGTGCAGACCCAGGCGCAGACGCAGATCGACACGGCCACGACCCAGGCCGTGACGCAGATGGGCACGCTCACCGACTCCATCCTCCAGGGCATCGAGCAGGCCACCGCGCAGGTGGGGCAGATCATCGCCGCGGCCGTCACGCAGATCGGCACCGTGAAGGACCAGGGCGTGCAGCAGATTGAGGCCATGAAGCAGCAGGTGGCCGCCCGCGTGACGCCGCTGGACACGCAGGTGCCCCAGCGCCTGGAGGCCCTGGACGCGCAGGTGGGCTCCGGCATCGACGCGGCCGTGCAGGGCATGCGGACGGCGCGGGACTCGGCGGAGGGCCAGGTGACGTCCGCCAAGGGCCGGCTGGACTCGCACCTGGGCACCACGAACACGTCCGTGGCGGGCGGGCTGACGTCGCTGGAGCAGGCCCGCGCGAGCGCGGAGACGTCGCTCACCGGGCAGGTGGATCAGGCGCTCGCGGCCTTCACGCAGCGCGCGGAGGGCCTGAAGTCGGGCGCCCAGACGCAGGTGGACTCCGTCTCCACCCAGGCCACGGCGCAGAAGCCGCAGCTCCTCTCCCCGCTCGACGCGATTGGCGCCCAGCTCCAGGGCGGCGCCTTCGCGAAGCCGGTGACGGCGGCGAACGGCCGGGTGACCTCCGCGCTGAACGCGCTGGGCCCGAAGCTGGACGCGCTCGCGTCCTAGCCTACTTGGGCGAGGCCAGGGACACCGGCGGCTCGGGGGCCTTGGGCGCTTCGGGGGCCTTGGGCGGGGCGGCCGGCGAGGAGTCCTGGGGGGCCACGCTCTTGGGCAGGTCCGTGCGGATGCGGCTCTCCTGCAGCTCGATGTCCACCGACCTGGGCACCGGCACGTCCAGCAGCGCCTGCCAGGCGCCGTTGGGCGTGGTGAAGAGGAAGCTCACCGCCACGGCCTGCTCCGGCGGCAGGGGGATCTTCACCTGCTTCGTGCGGCTCGGGTAGATGACCACCGTCTGGAGCACGGACTCGTCCGGGCTGATGACCTTGGCCGCGACGTCCGCGTAGCCCTCCGTCATCGTCGTCTTCGACACCGTGCGGACCAGCATGTACAGCGGCCGGCCCTGGTTGGTGCCCGCCGGCGCCTTGACGTTCACCGTCAGGCTGGGCGCCGCGCAGCTGCCCACCACCACCGCCACCGCCGCCGTCACCAGCCCCGCCGCCAGCCTCACGCCGCTGCCCTTCATGGCACCACCCCACGGAATGGCGCCCAAGGCTCGCCGCGCAGCCCGAAGCTGATCTCCAGCACCTTCTCGTTCGCCGCCAGCCCGCGTCCGGGCAGCACCCACACCACGTTCGACTGATCCGTCAGCGTCGCGGACTCCAGCAGGCGGAAGCAGTTCCAGGACGACTCGGACATCTCCATGGAGCGGTAGCGCTTCCCGTCCCGCGACGGCGAGCGCAGCTCCACGCCAATGGACGACGGCTGCGGGCTCCACCAGCTCAGGGGGAACTCCCCCCACGCCGGCCGCTGGTTGAAGCCGAACGACGCCGCGCCGCCGCACTTCAGGTACGACAGCGTCACGAAGCTGTCCGGCGTGGGCGCCGTCGGCAGCGGCAGCGGACGCACCTGCATCGCGAGGGGCCGCGGCTTGCCCTCGTCGTCCCACAGGAGCTTCGACAGGCGGCCCAGCTGGCCCAGCGCGGAGAGCATGCGCGGCGGCAGGAGCAGCCGCGACTTCAGCGGGTAGCGGATCGACCAGTCCGACCCGCGCTCCTCCACCACCGGCGACAGCACCTGGGTGACGAACTGCCAGAAGGCCCCGTCCTTGCGGCGCAGCACCTCCAGCTCCACCGGATCCACCTCCTGCGACGCGCTGGGGTTGAACGGATAGCGCTTCACCAGCGGGTCCAGCGTGCGGCGGGCCTGGTACGTCCACTGCTCCGCGATGACGCGCTCCAGCTCCGCGCGGCCCCGGTTGCGCACGACGACGAAGGGCTGGCGGAACGGCAGCCGGAACTCGCCCACCAGGCCGTGCTGATCCAACCACGCGTCCACCCGGCGCAGGTAGGAGTCCTCCTCCTCCAGCAGCATGCTCAGCGCCACCCGCCCCACCGGCGACAGCATCTCCGCCAGCTGCGAGCCCGCCGACGACGCCGTGGCGCCCGCCGGCGCCGCGGGGTCCTTGGGCGCCGCGGGCTTCACCGGCGCGGGCTTCACCCCGGACAGCTCCTGCTGAAGCTGCGACACCAGCGTGGTGTAGGCCGCCAGCTCCGCGAGCGCGCCGGCCTTGTCCGGCGTCATCAGCTGCACCACCGGCTTGAAGGGCGCCACCGCCTCGCGCATCGGCGCGTAGTACTCGCTGTCCAGCGGACCCACGCCCGCGCGGACCGCCACGTCGCGCAGCATCGCCTCCAGCGGGGAGGACGGCTGCAGCAGCACGGACAGGTCGCTGGCCAGGGAGCCGCGCGGCGTGGTGCGGAAGCGGTAGCCCCGGTAGGTCGCGTAGAGGTCCTGGCCGTAGCGCTTCGCGAACGTCTCCACCTTGTTCTGCACGAAGGCGGCGCGCTCCACGGCCTCCTCGCGCGACAGGCTGGACTTGGCCAGCCGCTCGGTGAACTCGTCCACCAGGGGGCTCAGCTGCGCGTCGAAGGCGGCCTTGCCCAGCACGCGGCCCACCACCGGGGCCTGCCCGCTGGCGAACTCCGTGTCGTCGTCCCCCACTCCCTCGGAGGCGACCTCGGACGTCGTCTCACCCGTGCGCGAGTTGAGCGCGCTGCCGTCGAACGGCGTGCGGCCCGTCTCCTTCAGCGTGCGCAGCACCTTGTCCAGCAGCTGCCGCGACACGTCCATCGGGCGGAACTCGTAGTCGCGCCGGAGCACCTCCACCGAGTAGCGCGCGTCGCCGTCGCTGGGGGCGAAGAGGCCGTCCGCGCGGGTGAGCAGCTCCGCGGGCGTCATGCGGGCGGCGGCGCGCAGGGCGGCGTCCGCTTCGTCCTCCATGCGCAGGATGGCCTCCAGCGTCTGGCGGTTCTGGCGCAGCCAGTCCAGCGAGTCCAGCAGGCTGCCCACGCCCTTGAGCTGGCTGGCGTCCGGCTCCGCGTCCGACGCGTTGATGAGGTCCATCACCCTGCGGGCGGAGCTGTACGGCGCCGTCTCCTCCAGCGAGGCGCGAAGCCGCTCGCGATCGTCGCCGAGCGCGCGCCACCGGGCCAGGTCCAGCTCCTTCGCGTCCAGCGCGTCCCGCAGCTGCGTGAAGTGATCGCGCCACGGGCCCAGCAGGCCGTCCAACGTCAGGTAGGAGAAGGGCCAGCGCGTCCAGGGGACGTTCTCGTCGAAGGGCTTGTCGCTGGCGATGACGTAGTTGGCGATCATCGGCTCCGCGAGGCCCATCGCATCCAGCCAGTTGGGCTCCGGGTCCGCCCCCGCCAGGCTCAGCCCGAAGGCCTCCGCCGTCCACTCCAGCTGCTTCTTGTGCGCGCCGTGCACGCTGCGCAGCACGAACTGGCCCAGGTCCTCGTTGCGCGAGGCGTAGAGCACGCCCAGGGTGTAGAGCACCTGCTCCGGCCGGCAGAGCGTCTCCTGGTGGCAGCCGTCATCCACGCGGGGCGACGGGGGCAGCGGCGTGGCGCGCGTGCTCCGGCTGGCGAACGCGGGCGCGGGCTGGCAGCCGGGAATCTCGCTCGCGCAGCGCCGGCACTGGTCCTGGCACCTCTCCAGCATCGGCTTCAGGTAGGACATCCGGATGCTGCGCGCGAGCCGGGCCCGCAGCTCCTCCCACTCGTCGGTGAAGCTGTGGGCCAGGGGCGGCCAGTAGCGCGTGGCGCCCCAGAGGTCCTCCATCGCCCGGACCGCTTCGTTCGTCTGGGACTCCACCACGGAGCCGGACACGCTCTGGTTGCGCTCCTCCAGCCGCTGCACCGTCACCTGGAACGCGTCCAGCTTGTCCTGCGCGCGCAGGAGCAGCTGGTAGAAGTGCGCGTAGGCCAGTAGCACCGGCAGGCAGCCCACCGCGAGGATGGCCGCGCACCGGCGCAGGTGCGTCCAGCGGTAGTCCCGGACCAGCTGCTCCACCGGTTGATCCGCCTGCACCGCCAGCGCCCCGGTCGGCGGGACGTCCTTCCCCTTCGACGCCAGGTAGACGCGCTGGAGCCTCAGCGGGTACGCCAGCGAGCCGCCCTCCAGCAGCGTGGACACGAAGCGCCCCAGCACCGCGAAGGCCTCGCCGCCGAGCGCGTAGAAGGACGCCAGCCGCTCGAACGCGTCCGGCGCCAGCGAGGTGAGCCCCAGCGCCAGGTACTTCTCCATGGGCTGGAGCGCGTTCGCCAGCTCCCCTTCCCTGCCGGCCGGCGGCACCGCCAGCTGCAGCGGCACGCCGTTCGCGCGCAGCAGCTGCGCGAAGTCCGCGTAGCCGTCCAGCGTGTCCATGTGCGTGAGGACCAGCCGCGTCTCCACGGGCGCCTGGCACACCTCCGCCAGGAGATTGACCTTGCCGCGCAGGAGCTGCGTGACGCGCTTCACCTCGTCCGGAGAGGTCTCCAGCAGCCAGTTCACCTTCAGGACGATGACGACCCGGCCCACGTGCTTGCGCCCGAAGGTGGCCCTCCACAGCCGGCGCAGCGCGCGCCGCGCGTGGTGCGAGTCGTCCTCCAGCACGGGCGCGGCCAGCTCCTGCACCACGACCTCCGGCCCCAGGAAGATCTTGAGGAGCGGGTCGTCCGTGTAGCTGGGCATGAACTGGCGCTTCTGCCGCTCCCAGTCCACCTCCGCTTCAATCAGGTCCGACTTGCCGCTGCCCGCGGGGCCCAGCACCACCAGCGTGGGGAAGTCCCGCACGGACGCGCGGAAGCGCCACGGCAGCTTCGCCAGGAACTGCCTGCGGATGGCCAGCAGCTGTCCCGACGCCAGCGGCTTCTGCTCGCCCGCGAGGGACGGCCCGCGCCGCCGCTTGCGCCACCAGAGCGTCACGCCCACGCCAATGGCCGCGAGCACCACCACGATGCCCAACACGAGCACCCAGTGGGCCTTCAGTGCGGCCAGGATGGACTGGAGCGCGCCCACGGTCAGCCGCCGCTCCTTCCGGCCGGCGTCACCGCGAGCTGGAGCGCTTCCATCACGTCCTCCGCCTCCTCCAGCGTCGCGGTGAGCTTCGCGCGCAGCTTCTCCTGCTCCAGGGGCGACGGCAGCGTCCCGTCTCCGGGCGGATCCAGCGCCACCAGCCCCTCACGCACGGAGTCCAGCAGGGGCTGCACGCCCTCGCGCAAGGTGCCCAGCTGGACGCCCACCTGCTGCTCCAGCGCGTCCAGCAGCGCGAGCGCCTTGGGCGGGGCCTTGGGGGCCGGCGCGGGAGGACGGCCGTCGCGGGTCGGGAAGGGCCTCAATTGGAGACCCACCACAGGAAGACCGGCAGGCCCAGGACGATGGCGGCCGTCACGGCGTAGTAGCGCACCGGGAAGTCATAGACGGCGGGCACCGCGGGCTGCACCACCGGCGCGGGCGGCGCCATGGCGGCCGGCTGCGGGATGCGCTGGGAGATGCGGTCCTTCAGGTCGCGGATGCGCTCCGGCTGCCCCACGAGGCGGCCGGTGAAGCCCGCGGCCAGGCAGAAGCGGATCATTTCGAAGACGATGGAGGGGGTGTCGTTGCGGCGCAACTTCTCTTCCACGAAGTCGTAGAAGAGGTCTCCGCCCGAGTCGACCTGGAACAGGTTCTGCTGCAGGAGCGGCCAGAGATGTTGCTCCGCGTCCGACAGCCGCCGCAGCACCCACTCATCCAGGAAGAAGACGAAGGGGCGGATCAGATCCTCCACCTCGTCCGGGCTCATGTCCGCGCCGAACGCGGCGCGCAGGCGCTCCAGCTCCACCATGAGCGCCTGCTCCAGGTGGCCCAGGGCCTCCTGCCCCACCCTGCCCTGCGGCCGGCGCGCACCCGGGGCGGGCTCGGCGGGCAGGGCCCGGTCGAGGAGCTGGCGCACGCGACGCTGCGTGGCCAGGAGAGTGTTCCAATGCTCCAGTTTCATGCGTGTGTTTGTCTATGTTGGAAGCTGTAGCGGCCCCAGCCCCGCCACCGAGGCCTTGAGCTCGACGGTCGCCTCGTTGTTCCAAGCATCAAGCAGGTCCCTCAACTGCTCAAGAAAGCAGATGACGACAGGCTCGAAGCTCTGGTCGAAGGGCTCCATCACGGCCTCGTAGGCGTGGCGGAGCCCCGACCCCTTGAGCGCGCTGTCGGGCACGACACTGAACTTCAACTCCTTGAGCCACGGAAGGACGCGGCGGAACGGGCTCTCCGCGGGCGTCCCCAGGTGACCCAGCAGGGCGACCACCTCGTCCCGCCCCAGCGTGGGCTTCGCCTTCCATGCGAGGAATTGCGTCAACGCCTCCACGTCATCCCGTAGCACGCTGTCGCGGTGGGGCAGGAGGCCGCCCACGGTCTGGAACTTCAGGCCCTCGATGTGGCGGCCCGGCACGGACACCTCCACCCTGCCCGCCGCCTGCGCGGAGAACTGCGGCTGGTGCCACAGCGCCTCCAGGACAATCTTGCGCGGGGCGGTGAACGCCTCCGGCATGCGCACGATGAGGCTCTGCCGGGACGTGAGCTTCTCGTCGAAGGTCTCGTCCACCTCGTAGCTGGGCCCCTTGCCGGGCAGGAACGCGGGCCGCAGCGGGGACAGGCCCGCCTTGGTCATCTCGAAGACGCCCGTCACCGAGTGCAGGCTGAACTCGCGCCCCGCGCTCATGCTGAGGATGGGGTGCTCCGCTCGCGTGCCGTCCGCCACCACCACCTGCGCGGGCTCCGCCTTGAGGTTCACCACCGGCACGCTGAAGAGCTGGAAGAAGTCCGGGTGCAGCGACCGGCCCACCGTCCAGTCCTTGTCCAGGTCCAGGCAGAGGCAGAAGCGCATCCAGGAGCTGCCGCGCGGCGGCGGCACCTTCACGTGCACGAAGAGCTGCTGCTCCGGGAACTGGAAGAACGCGCGCAGGCGCTGGAACGGGTGCGCGTAGAGGCCGCTGTCGTCCGGCGCGGGCGGGTCCCGGTTGAAGGACACCTCGCAGGGGCTGCCCACGGAGTGCTCGTCCGCCTGCTCGTCGTAGACGACGCTCACCTGCTTCAGGTGCTTGCGCAGCGCGTGGAACACCGCCAGCGACGAGCGGTACTCGTCCAGGTGCCGCACGTGCAGGCTGAGCACGTCGATGGCGTCCTTGCGCGCGAAGCGGGACTCGAAGCGCAGGATGAGCCGGTGGCCGCTCCTCACCTGCGGCACCACGTCCGTGCCCTTGAGGAAGATGGGCAGCACGCGCAGGTCGCGCTGGAGGCGGAAGGAGCCCGCCACGCCCTCCGCGGGCGTCAGGCGCAGCTCCGTGCCCCGGGTGAGGAGCACCGGCTCCACCATCTTCTCCGTGGGCACGGCCTGCGCCATGCGCGGCGGGCACGGGCTCCAGCAGGAAGTCGAAGAAGCCCGCGAACAGCCGGCGCCAGGTGGAGCGCAGGTTGTGCAGCGTGGCGTGCCGCGTCTGCACGGAGAAGAACGCCATCGCCTCGATGAGGCGGCGCACGTCCGGGTCCTCGCGGTCCAGCGGAGCCGCCGGGTGCCGCTCCTGGAAGCGCTGCCGGAAGCGCTCCAGCCCGTCCAGCTCCGACAGGAAGTCCAGGTAGATCTTCTCCGAGAAGTCCTTCACCGCCCGCTCTCCCGCCGTCCGTCGAGTGTTGCCATGTCTTCCGTCAGCCCAGCTTCACCAGCGAGCCGCCCACGCTGGTGATGGAGCCCTTCAGGTTCGCCATGCCGGAGCTCTCCAGGTCCAGCTTGCCGGTGCCGGACACCTTGGTCATCGCGCCGGACAGCTCCGCCTGGGACTTGCCGGCGAGCTTCAGCGTCACGCCGTCCACCTTCGCCTCGCCGCCGGAGGTCACCATCTCCGCGCCCATGTTGCCCTTCATGGCCAGCTTGGACGTGGCCTCGATGTTCACGTTGGCGCTGGAGGACAGCTTCGCGTCGCCGGTGGCCGTCTGGGTGAGCTTGGCGCTCGTCTTGAGCGTCATGTCCTTGGTGCTCTCCACCGTGAACGTGTCCTGGCTGGTCCACTTGGAGACGCCCTTGGACTTCATCGTGATGGTGTCGGTGTCGAAGGTGAGGTCCTTCACCGTGACGACGATGCTGTCCTGCTTCTGCACGATGGTGCTCGTCTCCTGCTGGCCCTTCACCGTGATGGTGATGCTGGTGCCGTCCATGACGAGGGTCTGGGTGATTTGATCATCCGCGTTGTCGACCTGGACGGTGATGCCCTTCTCCTTGTCCAGCTCGATCTTGCAAACCAGCGTGCCCATCGGGTCCCTCCCGCCTTTACGCGGACTCTTCCTTCACCAGGATGAGCAGGTTGCCTTCCTTGAGCTCGATCTTCTCCGTGTCGCTCTCGTTGGTGCGCATGAGCCGGAACAGCGGCTTGTTGTCCTCGTAGAAATGCCTCATGGAGGTGCCGCTCGTCGTGGTCTTGCCGACGAGCAGGTGCACGCCCTGCCCGTCCGAGGGCAGCCGCGCGCCCGCCCGCCAGTCCAGGTGGCGCTTGAGCCACGCGCGCAGGAAGTCCAGCGCCACCAGCACCCGGGCGCCCTTGTAGGCCGGGAAGTAGAAGTGCCCCGGCTGGAGGTTCGCGTTGAAGGGCACCTGGACGATCTGGTTCGCGAAGAGCGGCAGCTTGACCTTGTAGCTGTCGAGCGAGGTGGCCTCGTCCGTGTACGCCTGCCAGGTCTCGTCCTTCTGCTCGCCCACCTCGCTGACGATGAGCCCCTCCACGAAGCGCGGGTACACCGGCGCGATGAAGGGCGGCAGGTCCACGTGCTTCTCGTCCTTCTTCTCCAGCCGCGTGGTGAAGGAGAGGAGGTAGCGGCTCTCCGGCTTGGGCCGCCGCGCGCCGCCCTCCCCTTCCCCGTCCGCGCCCGGCTCGTCGCCCTCCGGGGGCAGCGGCTCCGCGCGCAGGCTCATCCGGCGCACCCGGAAGTCTTGCGTGGACGGCACGCCCGCCGCCGTCCAGCCGGCCGTGTCCGGCAGCTTCACCAGCGCGCCCGGGGCGAAGGCCACCGCCGGGAAGCGGTTCCAGTCCAGCTCCACCTCCAGGCCGCGCACCTTGAGGCGCGCGGTCTCCAGCGTCACGCGGGCCTGCACGTCGTCCGCGATGTCCGTGCGCAGCAGCACGTCCTGGCGGATGCCGGTGACGGCCTGGGCGTTGGTGATGGCCTGGTTCTTGGGGCTCTCCGCGGCGGCGTTGAGGATGGCCACGTCGTGGCGCGCCACCTCCGGGAACACCACCGCCACGCTGTCCACGTCCGCCGCGCGCAGCGTGAGCGGCGTGCCGGTGGCGTCCTTCGCCGCGCGCAGCTGGTAGCCCTGCGCCGTGTAGTCGTACGCCAGCACGCCGTCGCGCGTGTGCGTGAACCAGACGACGAAGTCGTAGAAGCTGGCGCCGGCCTCCGGCGTCAGGCCCAGGAAGATGAGCGGCAGCGTGGCGTCCAGCTGCGCGGCCCAGTCGTTGGCCAGGGAGATCTTGTCGCCCTTGTGCGCGTCCAGCACGTCCTGCAGCGTCTTCTGCGTGTAGAGCACGCACGGGTGGTGTTGCGACCAGAGCAGCCGCGCGGGGTCCACGAAGCGCACGGTGTAGTGCCGGTAGGTGATGCCCGCGCCCTTCACCTGGGCGACGCCCTCCTCCGTGAGGGCCTTGTCCAGCCCCAGCCCCTTCACCTTGAGCGACGTGAAGGTGGGCTTCGTCGCCGTGTCGGAGTGCACGGCCTTGAGCTCCAGCGCCACCTCCACCAGGTCCGGCTTGAGGAAGTCCGCCAGCAGCGCGTCCTGCTTCTGGCCGCCGTGCGCCGTCTCGTCGAGGACGCGGAACTCCACCCGCCCCTCGTGCCCCCAGCCGTGCAGGTCCAGCTCGAACGCGAGCACGTCCGACGAGGGGATGGCGTGCGCCGTCCCGCCGATGGTGAGCGTGAGGCCCAGGTCCAGGCGGTCGGCGAAGGCCATCAGGTGTCCTCCGCCTGCACGCGCACCCGGCCGGTGGTGGAGTGGAACATCAGCGTCAGGTGGCACGGCTGTTCGTCGAACGTGCCCTTGCAGTCGAAGTACAGCCACAGCGCGCTGTCGCGGCCGCGCAGCTTCACCTCCGGCTCCGCCAGCCGGGGCTCGTGCTGGGTGATCTCCTGCTGGATTTCAGCGGTGAGCGCCTCCACCAGCTCGCGCGTGCCCAGCTTCTCCGTGTACCCGCCCAGCCCGAAGTCGTGCATGAAGAAGCCGTAGCCCTTCTTCGTGTTGAGCACGGCTTCGATGTTGCGCATCACGTGCTCCAGGCTGTCGCGCACGTTGGCGTGCTGCCTGCGGCCCGCGAACTTGTCCAGGAACGGTGCGCGCGCCATGGCGTCTAGCTCCTCCGCCAGAACAGCGACGTCTGGGCACCCCGGAGCGCGGGCGTCACGTAGAAGGCCAGGCCGTCCTCGCGCAGCGCGTGCTGCCACTCCTCGCCGTTGCTCAGCAGGTACCAGTCAATCTCCGGCCCCAGCGCGTGCGGGAACGACGGATACGGCACGTGCTTGAAGGGCACGCCCTTCAGGGCCTGCCGGCGCACCAGCGGCAGCCGCGAGGGGCTGGCCAGCTTCACGCCGTCCAGCGGCGTGCGCTCCCCGGGCTGGGTGCGCTGCACCAGCAGGTACGCCTCGCTGGCGGAGCGGATCTCCGGCGGCAGCGGCGTGAGCTGGAACTGCCCCTCCTTCGCCTGGAAGGCCTTGTGCGTGGAGCGCGTGGCCTCCGGCTGGAAGCTGCGCTGGAGCAGGCGGATCCACCCGCCCAGGGACTCGTTCAGCCCCTCGTGCTGGTACACGGGCATCTGGTCGTCCGGGAGCATCTCCAGGTAGCAGCACGCCTCGAAGTACAGCCGGCGCAAGGCGTCGAACAGGTGGTACGGGTGCACGTACACCTGCCGGAACATGTCCCGGCGCAGCGCGATGAGCCGCTGCACCTCGAACAGGGCCCGGCGCGCGTTGGTGAGCCGGTCCGTGCGCAGGTACGTGTCGGAGATGTTCGTGAGCAGCTGCTGGCGCACCTGATCCAGCAGGTCGTCCAGCGTGCCGAGCAGCTTCTCCAGGAAGGGGTTGGGCCCCACCAGCAGCAGCGCGGGCACCCAGTCCGTGGACGTGTGCCAGGCGCCGTCCTCGTCCTGGGACACGGCGGCCAGCCCCAGGGACGCGACGGTGCCGTCCAGCACCGGCTCCGTGGACAGCTGCAGCTTGTGCAGCACGCGCTGGAGCACCGGCGGATCATCCGCGTACAGGCGGATGCCCTCCGCGCTGACGGTCTCCTTCATCACGTGCAGGTAGACGATGAACTCCGTCCTGCCGACGGCCTCCAGCGACAGCGGCGCGATGACGGCGTTGCCCGGGACGTCCAGCAGGTCCCCGGTCTTGGTGACGACGGTGAGCGCGGAGATGGACAGGCTGCCGCTCTGGAGGAGCGACTCGTTCCAGGCCATGTTCGCGACGCCGTAGGACGGCAGGCCGGACAGCGTGGCGTGGAGGCGGATCTCCGCGTCCAGCGCGTCCTCCTGCGCGACGAAATGCTCCGGCAGAAGCGTCTGGCCTACGTGCCAGCGGACCCGTGCGAGCTTGTACCGCTGCATGCGCCGTTCTTTCCTTCCACCCGCCTGACCCAGGCCGGGAGCGAGTCCTGCTCCCAGCCCGGTTTAGACGCAGACCGCGGCCGACGCTACTTGGCGGCCGCTTCGGTGATGCCCCACTTCTTGGCGATCTTCTTCGTCGACGAGGTCGCCAGGTTCAGCGACTGCTCGGACGCCTGCGGCTTGATGCCGATCTGGAACGTGAAGTTCTTGGGCGACTGGACCTCACGCGACTCGTTGTCCGCGATGGACATGTTCAGGTCGTCGCCGTTCTTCTCCAGCAGGCCCTTCATCTCCGCGTCCAGGAAGTTGGACTTGAAGTACTTCTTCCCGATGGGGTCGTACTCGTAGATGACGTACTTGAAGTTCACTTCGATGTTGCTGAAGTTGCCCAGCAGCATCTCCGCGATCTTCTGCTTGTTCGCCACCGACACCTGGCCGGAGAAGTACATGGCGTCCGTCACGCCCGTGTCCCACAGGTAGTGGTTGAGCACGGCGACGACCTTGTCCGCGATGGCCGCGTCCGGGTTCTCAGGATCCTTGATGGTCTCCTGGTCCGGCGCCAGCGCCTCGCCGCCGATGGTGATGGCGGTGATGTAGCCGACGGGGCTCTGCTTGTCCTTCTTGAAGTTGAAGCCCTGATACACGTCCAGGTTCCGCGAAAACTGGGGCATCTGTCACTCCAGGGTAAGCGGGGCAGGCTCTCACCTGCCCCAAGTGGGATGCGGCCTAACCGAGCCGCGACTCGAGCATCAGCTCCACGTTGAGGCCTTCGAACTGGATGTGCGGGAGCACGGCCAGCTTGCAGTCGTACCAGCCGATCTCACCGGGGCGCGGGAAGACGGTCACGCTGCTGGCCTTGAACGGGAAGCGGCGCACGGTGAGGTCGTCCGGGTTGGCCACGGTCGTCACGTAGTTGGACAGCCACGAGTCCAGCTGGCGCTGGATGTAGGGCGCGTCCGCCGTGTTGCCGATGTTGTCGCGCATGATGCACTTCACGTAGTGCGCCAGCCGAGTGATGGAGAACGTGTAGGCCAGGTTGGTGACGAGCTGCGAGTTCTCCGAGTCCTTGGGGTCCTTGAACGTCTTGGCGACCTTGGCGGACTGGGTGCTGAAGAACGTCGCGTCGCTGGAGCCCTTGCGGTACACGAGCGGGATGAAGCCGCTGCGCGCGAACTCGTACTCGCGGTAGTCCGGGATGGCGATCTCCACCGGGGCCTTGATCTCCTCCTGGCCGCGCAGGGAGAAGGTGTCCACGGGCAGGCCGGTGATGAGGCCGCCGCCCTTGGGGCCGCGGATGGACTGGCACCAGCCGCTAATCTCGAACGCCTTCACCATGTTGCGCGCGAGCAGGATGGCGGAGTTGCCCCACAGGTACTTGTCGGAGTCGCCGCGCGCCGTCTCGGTGAAGTTGAGGACGTCGCAGGGGTTCTTGTCCGGGTGCCAGGGCAGGCGCAGCACGTAGCGCGGGAAGGTCAGGCCCACGTACGCGGCCTCCTCCGTGTCGCGGAACGCGTTCCAGCGGCCGAACCGCGGGTGGGCCAGCACGCCCTCCAGGTTCTTGATGGCCTCCATCTCCTCGATGGTCTCGCAGCCGAAGAACTTGTGGTTCACGGCGGAGATGAACGGCGCGTGCGCGGCGTTGGACACCTTGGCCATGCGCTGCAGCCAGGTGAGGTCCGCGGGCGTGGAGGAGAAGTCGTACAGGCCGACGATGGCGCCGAAGGGGCGGCCGCCGTACTGGTCGTACTCCTGGATGTAGACCTTGTCGAACAGCGCTCCGGCGAAGATGTTGCTGGAGTTGTTCTCGAAGTCCTCCGCCAGCTCATCCTTGGCGACGTCCAGGATGTCGATGGCGATGTTGGCCTTGAAGTTGGTGTGGCTGACCAGGTCGTCCAGGCCGCGCCACGTGGACTCCAGCTGCTGGAAGGTCTCGTTGTGGAGGATCTCGTTCATCTGCGCGTCGATCATGCGATCGATGCGGCTGATGACGTCCAGCACCTGGCCCTTGTCGAAGCGGGCGGTGTTGTCCGGGCCCTCCACGGGGGCCACGTTCTGCAGCAGCGCGGCGACGCTGGAGAGGAAGCGGCTCTCCAGGGTGACCTGCTGCTCGTCGGCGGCGGGCGCGAAGTTGGTGGTGATCATCGGCGCCGATTCCTGGGGCGGATCGAGCCGGACGCTGCTGAACAGGCGCTTCAGGTAGGTGGTCTCAGCCATGGCGGAGTCCTTTTAAGTTCGCGAAGGGAGGAAGGAAGGCGGATCAGGACGCGGCGGGCGGCTTGGCCCCGGCGGCGACGGTGGCGGCGACCGCGGCCGTGGCGGCGGCGGC
>NZ_JBKGHJ010000159.1:0-16223 GCF_046520365.1 Corallococcus sp. 4LFB | reverse complement strand
CCTGCCGCCGCCAGGCGAGGTTCGCGAGCGCGAAGCGGACGCGCGCCTCCGTGCCCGCGTCCTTCGTGCGCTCCGCCAGCGCCTGGAGCCGCGCGTACACGTCCAGCGCCTCGTCGAAGCGGCCCAGGTTCACGCTCACCGTGGCCAGGGTGCCGAGCAGCTGCTTCTTCAGGCCGTCGCTGCCACCCGGGAAGGCGAGGGCCTCCGCGCGCTTGAGCAGGCGCCAGGCGCGCCCCAGGTCCTGGCCCAGGTCGGAGAGCTCGGCCGCCTCCAGGATGAGCGCGCGCACCTCCAGCTTCGGGTCCCCGGAGGCCCGGGCCACCTCGCCCACGCGCAGCACCCACTGGTGCGCCTCCTCCGTCTGGCCGCGCATCCCCAGCGCGTTGCGCACGTTGATGCCGGCCAGCACCTCGCCCTCCGCGTCCCCTTGATTCCGGAAGGCGAGCGCCGCGCGGCGGTAGGACGCCTCCGCCAGGGCGGGCTCGGAGGGCAGCTCCACGTGGCCGAGCACCAGCGTGAGCCAGGGGCGGTCCGGGTGCCTCGCGATGAGCCCCTGGAGCCTGCGCCTGGCCTCGTCGCGCGCCTCCTGCCCCTGGGCCTTCCGGAAGAAGCACATCGCCGCCTCGGAGTCCTCCGGGTGGGCGTCGAAGGCCTCCTCGCACCGGGCGAGCGCGGAGGGCTCCGCGGCGGCGGCCCGCGCGGGGGCGCACAGGGCCAGCCCCACCGAAAGGGTGAAGCCGCCCAGGCGTCCCACGCGCTGTCGCCGCCTTCCCATCACGTCAGGTCACGACCTCCACCCTGCATGCCCAGAGGGTGACAGGATCGCTCGTGCCCGTGTTGGGATCCCTGCTGACCTGCTGGGGAATCTCACAGAGGGTCCGCGTGGGAGGAGGCGGCGGTTCACCGTGCCCCTCCCGCTCGATGACCAGGACGCCGGCGGAGAGCTTCCCGGCGCCCGGCGGCAGGACGAGCTGCGCGCGAACTCCGCCGGCCGAAGGTGCCGTCGCGCTCACCCGCAGCGGCACCGTCGCGCTCACGGTGCCCGTGACGGCCGCGAGCACGGCCCCGGCGTCGTCCACGATGCGCAGGGTCATGGGCACCGTGGACACCTGCCCCAGGATGCCCGCGTCCACCACGGAGGCCACCACCGTGTCCTGCGCGGCCCCCACCAGCGGCTCCGTGGTCAGGACCACCGTGAACTGCGTGGGCGCGGCCTGCGCCGCAGCCGAGACGCCCCACAGCAGCGCCGTCACCGCCAGCGCGCGAACCCATCCCCTGCAAGCATTGACTGTCTTCATCTTCTTCCCCCTCTGCATGTCATTCATTGCGTGGATCACCATCCCCGCGCGCGGCTTCGCACGCGTGCACAGCCAGGGACTCACGACCCGAGGCTCGCGCGGGACACATCGCCTGGCGCAGCCGGCACCGCGTTCACCGCAGCCGGTTCACGAACGTGTTGCTCCGCTGGACGCTTCCATCCGGCAGCCGGGCTTCCACCTGCCACAGGATGCGAGCACCGGCGGGCAGCTCCGCGAGCACGTCCGCCGGCACCGTGTATTCGCGCGACGCCAGCCGCTCCGCGCGATGGAACAGCTTCAGGTCCTCCGACGACACCTGCACGCTCCAGGACACGGCCTGGGGCGCTCCGCTCCAGCGGAGCACGAACTGTTCGCGGGGAAGCGCGGTGGCCTCCGGCACCAGGGAGGCGATGGCCTCCGCCGCGCCGCCGCGGATCCGATTCGGGTCCTCCCCCGCCTGCTGCTGCCGCAGCACCACGACCGTGCCCACCAGGACCACCAGCATCGCCGCCATCGCCGCCCACGCGGGCCGCCCCTGCCAGACGCGCCGGACCGGCTCGCGCCGGGCGGACAGGGGCACCACCTTCGCGGGTGCCTCACCGCCTGTCGCGGGGGCCTCCCCGCCCGCCGGAGCCCCGCGCTCCGTCCCCTCCCCTCCCGTCGCCGCCGGAGCCCGCTCCGCCTCCGCCTGTGACAACGCCTTCGCCTCCACACCCGCCACCACCGGAGCCCGCTCCGCCTCCGCCGCCGCCTGCGACATCGCCTTCGCCAGCCGCCACGCCTGCGCCCATGCGGGATCCGCCGCGACGCGCTCGACAATCTCCCGGCGCTCCTCGGCCGGAAGCGCGTTCGTCACCGCGAGCCAGACGCGGTCCGCGTCCACCGGCTCCCCTTGCGCGTCATCGTCGCGCAGCGCCGTGCGCAGCCGCTCCACGCTCGCGGCATCCAGCGTGTCATCCTCGGGACGGCGTTCGCTCACGGCTCGATTCCCTTCGTGGAGAGACAGGCCCGCAGCGCGCTCAGCCCACGGTAGATGAGGTTCTCCGTGCGCTTGGCCTCCCAGCCCAGCAGCTCCGCGGCCTCCGGGACGGTGTGCCCCTGCAGGTGCAGCGTCACGGCCAGACGGCGGTCCTGCACCAGGCCCTGGAGACAGTCGCGCACGGCCCGGGCAATCTGCGCGGCACCGGCCGCCCGCTCCGGGTCTCCTGGCGCCACCGGCTGGGCCGGCCCCTGCTCCACCTCGTCCAACGCCACCTCCTTGCGCGCCCCCAGCCGGCGAAGCTCGTCGATGAGCGTCGTGTACGCCACCCGGTACAGGTACGCGGGCGTCAGCTCCGCGTGGCCCGGGCCGCGCCCGCGCAGCTCCACCACCTTCATCATCGCGACCTGCAGCAGGTCGTCCCGCCGGTCCGCGAGCGACGCGGGACAGACGCTCGCGAGCGCCCGGCCCAGGTCACGCCGCAGCGTCTCCAACCCGGCGTCCGGGGATGCACCCGTCCATGGGCCGTGTCGCAACTCCAAGCTGCCTCCCCTCGGGAAAACGGGTGCCGAGCGTCGTTCGGAAGCATCATCGGCGGCCAGGAGAGGCCAGGCAATCCAGCGGGCTACGGGAGGTTCGCGTCAACGGAGACGCGGGGATGGGGTCATGAGGCTGCTCCTCGGAAGGTGGCGCCCGGCGGCCGTGAGGGCCGTCCGGTTTCGCGCCTGCACCCACCCAACGGAAATGCCCCTTTTTTCCCCTCACCCCCTGGAGGCGATTCCTCCCCGCCCGCTATCCCGCCGCCAGCGGCAGCGACAGCTCGAAGCGCGTTCCGGCCTGGGACGTCGCGGCCACCTCCAGCGTGCCGCCATGCGCCTCCGCGAGCCGCCGCGCCAGGTACAGGCCGAGGCCCAGCCCCGTGGAGCCCGGGGCCCGCGTGAAGCGCTCGAAGAGCGTGGGCACCAGCTCCGCCGGAATGCCCGGCCCCTGGTCGCTCACCGACACCTGGGCCCACGGCCCCTCCGGACGCGGCTGCGTTCGCAGCGCGATGTCCACGGGCCGCCCCTGCGGCGAGTGCTTGAGCGCGTTCGCCACCAGGTTCTCCAGCACCTGCCGCACGCGGTCCGGATCCGCGACCGTCACCAGCTCCTCGGGGCCCTCGAAGCGCACCGGGTGCTCCGGCGTGCTCGCGGTGGTGGCCAGCTCCCGCACCAGCCCCGCCAGGTCCACCGGCTGGAGACGCAGGCTGAAGAGGCCCTGGTCCAGGCGCCCCACGTCCAGCAGGTCGTTGATGAGCCGCGTGAGGGAGCGCAGCGACGCGGCCGCGCCCGCCGCGTCCCGCAGGTCCTCCTGCGCGTTGTTTCGCGTGGCCCGCCGCTGGATGAGCTGGATGCGCGCCTGGAGCGGCAGCAGGTGGTTGGCCATGTCGTGCGCGAGCACGGTGATGAGCTCCTCGGCCGCCTTGCGGCGTGCCTGCTTCACCGCCAGCTTCGTCAGCTCCTGCACCAGCTCCGCGCGGTGGGCCACCATGCCCACCCAGCGCGCCACGGCCTGGAGGAAACTCAGGTCGTGCTCGGTGAAGAAGTCGTTGCGCGCCGACGACACGGCCAGCACGCCCCGCGTCTCCATGCCGATGGGCAGGGGCACCATCAGGCTGGAGCGCACCCCCAGCCGCTGCCTGATGCCAGGCAGCTCCTCCGCGTCCTCCTCCTGACGGCCGGAGATGAAGGGGGTCTCCGTCTCGTACACCTGGACCGCGCGCCCGCCGTTGGCCAGCGGCATGCGGTCCAGCCCCAGCGACTTCTGCAGGTCGGCCATGGGCGTCTGGCTGGTGCCCACCGCGACCAGGCACTGGGTGGAGTGCTCCAGGAGGAAGACGTCCACCTTTTCGGCGCGCAGCAGCTCCGACACGAGCTGGCCCGCGGTGTCCAGCGTGGGGCGCAGCTCGGCCGCGGGCAGGGCCAGCAGCCGCTCCAGCGCCCGCAGCCGCGGATCCGCCCATCCAGCCTCCATCCCTGACTTCAAGTCGCTCACGCGACAACCTTGGGGATGCCCGCCGCTCGAAGCCACCCACGGCGGGGAGTCCTCGGGACGCGAAGCCCAGCTGCCGCCCGCCCCCCCGCCCGCGCGCCAGGCGTCAGACCATGCCGCCGTTGGCGCGGAGGACCCACGCCGTCGACGGTGAGGGTCCGGCCGCGTGGCCGGGGCGGGGACGCCACTTCAGCGCAGCTTCATGCCCTTGGGACGGGCCATCAGCCGGTCCACGTAGGCCTCCAGCTTCGGCCGCCCCGTCGAACCGCCGAGCATGCGCTGGTAGATGAACATGGAGCCGATCATCACGTCCGCGGCGGTGAACCAGTCGCCGAAGAGATAGGGGCCGTCCCCCAGCTCGCGCTCCATGGCGTCCAGCGTCTGCGGGTACTCCGTCCATCCGCGCTGCGGCGGCGTGGGGGCCTTCGCCATGTGGTCGCCCATGGACGGCTCCAGCTGCGACGTCGAGTACACCATCAGCGACAGGTACCGGCCGCGCTCCGGCGCGTCCAGCGTCGGCGCCAGCCGGGCCTGCGGGTACTTGTCCGCGACGTAGAGGCAGAGGGCCGCGTTCTCGAACACGCGGGCCTCTCCGTCCACCAGCGCGGGCAGCTTCCCGGCGGGGTTCACCTTGAGGTACTCGGGCGACTTCTGCTCCCGCTTGTCCAGGTCGATGGGCACGATTTCATACTCGACCCCCGCCTCGTCGAGCATCCACTTGCCAATCACCGCCCGGCTCCGCGGATTGAAATAGAGCTTCATGCAGACACCTTTCGTGAGCACCACGTGGAGTGCCCCCGGACGGGAAACGCCCGGGGCGCGGGCCGCATTCGCTCACATCCGGCGCCGCTAGGGGACTGCCTTCGTCGCGGGCGGGCCCGAAGGCGTCCCGAGCTTCTGGAGCGCGGCCGCCGCGTTCTTGTTGGCGGGGTCCAGCTCCACGGCCTTGCGGTAGTTCACCCGCGCCCGCGCCTTGTCCCCGGCGGCGAGGTACGCCTCCCCCAGGCTGTCGTAGACGTTCCCCACCTTCGGGAACATCTCCACGTTGAGCTTGAAGAGCTCGATGGCATCCGCCGTGCGGCCCTCCCGGAGCAGCTGGTAGCCCAGGCTGTTGAGCTGACCTTCGGAGAAGTCGTAGGCGTCCGCCTTCGTGGCCTTCAGCTCGCGGTAGCGCGCGAGGGTGTCCGCGATGGGCGCCTTGCCGAGCGCCGAGACCAGCACCTCGCGGATGCCCTGCCGGGGCGGACTGGGCGGGATGCCGTGGAGCACGCTGAAGAGGCCGGCGGCCAGCGGCTTGAGCGCGTCGCCGCGCGACGTGTTGTCCAGGAGGATGACCACCTCCTTGCTCGCGGGCACGCGGTAGATGCGCGTGCTGAACCCGTTGATGCCGCCGCTGTGGTTGATGGTGGCCAGCTCCGTCTTGCCGTCATCCAGCTTCAGCGGGTCCATGGAGAACCCGAAGCCGTAGTTCTCCAGGCCGGGCGTGAACATCTTCTGCTTGAGGGGCTCCGGCAGCAGCGTGTTCCCGTAGAGCGCGCGGTCCCAGCGGTACAGGTCCTCCACCGTCGAGTACAGCGACCCGGCGGCGTAAGGCAGGGACATGTCCAGGTAGGGGGCGTTGACGTAGCCCTCCGGCTCCAGCTCGTAGCCGCTGGCGCGCTTGGGCAGCACCGTGGCATGGACGTCGTAGCCGGAGTCCTTCATGCCCAGCGGCGTGAAGATGCGCTCTTGCACCGCCTGCGCGTACGTCTTGCCGGTGGCGCGCTCGATGATGGCGCCCAGCAGGAAGTAGCCGGAGTTGCTGTAGTTGAACTTCGAGCCGGGCTCGAACTCCAGGTCACCGCTGGCGAACTGCTTCACGAAGTCCGCGACGGGGTAGGGATTGCGCGACACCTTGGGGAAGAAGTCCGGCGCGCTCGTGTAGTTGGGGATGCCGGACGTGTGGTTGAGCAGCTGGGCAATGGTGACGCGCGAGCCCGTGTCCTTGCGGTAATCCGGCAGCGCGGAGGCCAGCGTGTCGTCGAGCTTCAGCTTCCCCTCCGCGACCAGCTGGAGGACGACCATGGCGGTGAACTGCTTCGTCAAGGACGCGAGGCGGAACTTCGTGTCCGGCGTGTTGGGCACGTTCCATTCGAGGTTGGCGGAGCCGTAGGCCTTCTTCAGGACGACGCCCTTCGCGTTGGCCACGAGCGCCGCGCCGTTGAACATGCGCAGCTGGTGGTACTGCCTCAGCAGCCGGTCCAGCTCCTGCTGCCGCGTCGCGGCACCGGCGGCAGGGGGGACGAACAACAGGGCGACAGCGAGCACCCCCAAGAGGCGCAACGGGCTCCAGGTCATCCGGTCTCTTCCACGCATGAACCTACAGACGCCCCGGCGGCTGAGCGATTGCATCCAGCGCCTGGAGGAAGCGGATCGCGAGCGGAACGGCGACGCGGCCCCCCACGCCGCCGCCCTCCACGAACACCGCGAAGCCAATGCCGCCGCGCACCCCGACGAACCACGCGTGGGTTTCGGGCGGCACGGACGTGCCGAACTCCGCCGTGCCCGTCTTGCCCATGAGCCCGGGGATGCTGGAGGCGGACTTCGCCGTGCCCTCCGTCACCACCGCGCGCATGAGCTCCCGGAGCGCCTTGGGAGTGCCCGGGCTCAGCCGGGCCTCCGGACCGCGTCCGCGTCCGCCAGCAGGCTCGGCGCGTGCCAGACGCCGGAGTCCGCCGCCGCCGCGACGGTGGCCATGTGCAGCGGCGTGGCCAGCACGCGGCCCTGGCCCATGACCGCCGACGCGCGCTCGGCGTCGTCGCGGGGTTCGGGGAAGGTGGCGCCCGGAGAGGGCAGTCCCACGTCGTAGTCCACCCCGAAGCCGAAGCGCCGGGCCGCGTCCTCCAGCGCACGCGGGTCCAGCTTCGCCTCCAGCTGGATGAACGCCGTGTTGCACGACAGCGCGAACACGCGCCGCAGCGTGGTGGTGCCCAGCACCTCGGACTCGAAGTTGCGGAAGCGCTTGCGCCCCGCGGTCACCTCCAGGGGACAGTCCGCGCGGGAGTCCGGCTTCAGGCCGTTCGCGAGCAGCGCCTCGGCGGTCACGATCTTGAACGTGGAGGCCGGCGGATAGCGCCCCGTCAGCGCGCGGTGCAGCGCCTCGCCGAGCGGCCGGCTGGCCACCGCCAGCACCTGGCCCGTCGACGTGTCCACCGCCACCAGCGCGGCGGGCCAGGTGACGTCCATGAGGGCCGCCTCCGCCGCCGCCTGCACGTCCATCCGCAGCGTGGTGCGCACGTCGCGGCCCGGCTCGCCGTCGAAGCGGTGCAGCACCTCGCTACCGCCCGAGCGGCGCGAGAGCCGCACCTCGCCGGAGGGACGTCCCGCCAGCGTCCGCTCCTGCGCGCGCTCCAGGCCCGACAGCCCCACCACGTCCCCCGCCTGGTAGAGCGGGCCCAGCAGCTGGAGCGCCTCCGCCGTCACCTCGCCCACGCGCCCCAGCGTGTGCGCCGCGAAGCCCTCCGCGGGCGTGAGGCGCGCGGGCCGCTTGCGGAAGAAGATGCCGGGCACCGGCGCGAGCACGGCGCGCACCTGCTGGTAGCGCTCCGGGCGCACGTCGATGACCGCGACGAACTGCTCCGGCTGCGCGCTCGCGGCGTTCAGCGCGGCGAGCACCCTGGCGGGGTCCACCCCGAGCTGCGCCTGGAGCACGCTGGCCACGGCCGCGCGGTCCTTCACCCGGCCCGGCATCACGCCGATGCGGATGACCTCTCCGGGCACGGTGAGCGGGTCCCCGTCCGCATCGAGCAGCGCGCCGCGCGGGCCCCAGCTCCGGGTGCGGCCGAAGCGATCTCCGGGCCGCGCGGCGGGGTGGAGCACCTCCGGCGTCCAGCGCAGGCCCCAGCGCGGGCCCTTGCGTTCGAAGCGCAGCCGGGACTCCACCTCCCACTCCCCCAGCCCCCGCAGCGAGTGCACGCCGCGGAACTTCACCACCGCCGTGGCGCCGTCGTCGGCTTCGAGCTCCGGCCGCTCGAAGCGCGAGGCCACGACGCCCAGGTCCTGCCGCCACCGCGCGTGCTGCGCGTCGAAGTCCGGGGGCGCGTCCACGAGCACCCCGCGCTGCGCCGCCACGTCGTTGCGCGCCCACGCGTCCAGGTACCGCCGGGCCAGGTCCTCCGGCCCTCCGGACACGACGGGCCTCGCGGCTCGCGGCGTACACGCGGCAAGCAGCAACAGGAGGCAGAGCCCCACCCAGGAAATGACCGCCCGTCTGAGCACGTGCCCCGTCTACCGCGCCCGCCGTGCCGAGGCGAACATCCTGCGACCGATGTGTCCACCCGGACCGGGGGTCGGAACGTCACGCGCACACGGAGCACGCGCGTGGCTCAGCGGACCGTCTGCTCCTGGGTCTGGCTCGCGCCGTCGCCCGTCGCCGTGACGGTCAGCGGGCCCGCGGTGGCGGCCTTGACGTAGAAGAGGCCCTCGCGCTGCGGGTTCTTGAGGCTCACCCCCGTCACGGGCGCATCCGAGCAGTCCGGCAGCAGGTGGAAGGTCGCGCCCGGATCCGACGCGGCCAGCGTCACCTCCGGCACGGACAGCGGGGCCAGGTTGCCCGCCAGGTCCCGGCCCTGCACCGCCAGCACCTCCGAGCACGCCCCCACGTCCAGCGTCCGCGCGGGCGTGGCGAAGCCCACCTGGCGGTCCTCGCCCTGCGTCGTCACGTCCACGGAGGCGGCGTTCGCCGGATACACGTCCGGGTCGTACCCGTCACCGCTGATCCGGTTGCGGCTGAGGAGGTTCGCGGTCCCGTTGTCCGCGATGGCGGCCTGATAGCTGGCCGTCAGCTCCGCCTTGCTCAGCGTGTTGCCGAGCACCTGGAGGTTCTGCGACGCGGGCGGAGGGGTGAAGTCGAGGTCCACCGCCTGGAGCAGGTATACGCCGACGTCGTTCTCCGTCAGCACGTTGTCCTGGATGAGCAGGTCGTGGCACAGCTCCTTCCCCGCGCCGTAGTACTCGCCGCCCAGCACCATGATGCCGGAGCCCCAGTCGCGCTCGAACCGGTACGCATTGCCGTTCACCTGGTTGCCCGCCACCACCCCGGACACGCCATACGCCAGCTGGATGCCGATGCGCGCGATGCGGTCGGTGGGGCCCAGGCCGTCGATGACGTTGTCCTCCACCGTCGCCGCCACCCGCCCCAGCACCACCACGCCCACCTTCTGGTAGCCCGTGAGCTGGTTGCCCCGGATGACCACCGACACCGGCGTGGCGTCCGCCGCGGTGTTGCGCACTTCGATGGCGAAGCCCTCCTGGCATCCGCTGACGTTGCCGGCCTGGTTCACGTCCGCCACCACCGTGTCCTCGATGGTGCCGCTCGCGCCCTCCAGCAGGATGCCGCGCAGCCGGTCCACGTCCGCGTCACACACGTCCGACAGGTTCCGCGCCGTCACGGTCACGTCGCGCACGTTCGCCACCGCGCCCCGGTTGCGCAGCACCGCGCCCTTGTAGTGGTCCCCGGCGCCATCCTCGGACGCGGTCAGCGTGTGCCCGGCCCCGTCGAACGTGAGGCCGTCCGGGATGAACACCGCGCTCTGGACCACGCAGTCCTCGCGCAGCGTCACCTGCCCCGGCGACAGGGTGATGGCGCAGGGGGACTCCCCCGGACCGCAGCGGCGGCCCGCCCACGCCACGGAGAAGGACTGCCGCGTGCTCGCGCCCGAGGCGTTCGTCACCACCAGGTCCACCGTGGGCGTGACGTCCGCGGGCAGGCAGGTGAGCTCCGTCCAGTCCACCGTGCTCGTCGTGCCGTCCCCCGTCGCCGTGCCGAGCGCGCCCGCGTTCGACGTCCACGCGAACGTCATGGCCTCGCCGCGAGGGTCCGTCGCCTTGACGGTGAACGTCACGCGTTCGCCCGCGAGCGCGGACTGCGCGGACTGCGCGGTGTCGTCGAGGACGGGCGGCGCGGCCGCTCGAACGCACAGGTTCACGAGCTGCTCCGCGCTTCCGCCGAAGCCGTCCGTCACGGCGCCCTTCAACTGGCAGCCGCAGTCCGAGGGCTCCGCCGTCGCGGTGAAGATGGGCGTGGCGGCGGTGGTGTCATTGAAGGTGCCCTCGCACGTCGCGCTCCAGGCATACGTCAGCACGTCCTGGGAGCCGTCCTCGTCCTGGACCTTCGCCTGGACCTGGAAGGGCGCGTTGAGGCCCACCTGCTGGGCAGCTCCAGGCGCGGACGCCACGGGCGAGCGGTTGAACCGCGTGTCATCCAGCGTCGGGGGCGCGCGCGTGGTGCCCATGCCGATGCGGAACTGGAGCATGGACTCCGCGCCCTGCGCATCCGTGACCCGCACGCGGATCAACGCGTCATGGGCGAACTCCGGGTCGACGCCGCCATCGCCGTCATCGCGCGGCGGGAACGCCGCCGTCCACGCGCAGGTCGCCTCCGCGCAGTCGAGCACTCCCGAGGTCGCGCTCCACGCGTAGGTGAGCGCATCCCCTTCCAGGTCACTGGCCCGCGCGCTCAACTCCACGGTGTCGCCCGGGGCGACGATGGAGCGCGGCGCGCTCACCTCGTGGATGAGGGGCGCGTGGTTGGCCAGGCCCGGCAGGCCGGAGCCGGGCTGGGGCACCAGGACCACCAGCGCTTCTTGGTACAGCGGCAGCTTCACGCCGGCATCCGGGCTCACGGAGGCCACCACCGCGTCCGAGGCGTTCCGGGCGTCCACGGCGAGCCGGAGTTCCTCCTCGGGGGACTCCGGCTTCACGACGGCCAACCATGCGACGCCGCCATCCGGATCCGTCCGCGGCGTCAGCGCCTTCGACTCCGTGGCGCCCGACGCGTGCGTCACCGTGGCCGTCACCGCGACGGCCTCCGCGGACCGGGGCACCGCCACCACGACCCGCGCGCCTCCCGCGAGCGGCGCCGAGGAGAAGGGCTCCTCCTCCACGCAACCGAACGTGGTCAGCAGCAACACCCCCACGAGGTGCAACGCATTGGCGGGCTTCAGGGTCACGGCATCCTCGGGGAAGGCGAACGGGAACAGGAACGATACCGGGTCACTCCCGGACATCCAATTCACGGGGACCCGCGACCATGTGCGCCCGGCACGCCGTGCAATGCCTGCCAATCCCCTGCGACCCGTGGGCCGGAGCTACGGCAATCCTTGCTCGGCGCTGTATCGCTCTGCTTCCCTCGCCAGCGAAGTCCTCTCCCGAGCGTTCGCGCCATCCTCCCGCCGCATGGTCCCGGCCACGTCGTGGTGCTGGGTTCCACCGCGTGCACCCGCCCGAGCCCCGCCGTCCCCAGCCCTGGCCCATCCGGCTCACCCACTGGGCCAACGTGCCGCTGCTCGCCATCCTCGCGGCCAGCGGGCTGCAGATCCTCGTCGCGTATCCGCGCATGGGGCCTCGCGGCCGGCCGTTCGCGCTCTACCCCTTCCAGGACGCCATCCCGCCGGCGTGGCTGCGCCTGGGGGACTGGCTCGCGGGGGCGCGGAGCTGGCACTTCGCGTTCGGCTGGTTCCTGGCCCTCAACGGCGTCGTGTACGTGCTCTACCTCGCCCTCAGCGGAGAGTGGCGCCGCCGCCTGTTCCTCCCGCGCCGTGACACGCGCGACGCCGTGGCCACGCTCGCGTACTACCTGCGGCTGCGCCCCGCGCCCGCGCAGGTGGGGCTCTACAACGGGCTCCAGCGGCTGGCGTACACCGCCACCCTCGTGTTGGGCGCGCTGTCCGTCCTGTCCGGCCTCGCCATCTACAAGCCCGTGCAGCTCCACTGGCTCATGACCCTCTTCGGTGGCTACGACCCCGCGCGCTTCATCCACCTGCTGCTGCTCGCGCTGCTCGCCCTCTTCACCGTGGGCCACGTCGTCCTCGTCGCCCTGCACCCGCGCACCTTCGGGGAGATGATCACCGGCGGGAGGAAGCCGGATGTCTGAGCGCGTCCTCACGCGCCGCCGCGTCCTCCTCGGCGCCGCCGCGCTCGCCTCCAGCGCCTGCGACTCCCAGCGCCCGCGCGAGGGCTTCCTCGGCGTCATGGACCGCTTCAACCAGCGGGCCCAGACCGCCCTCTTCCACCCCTCCCGGCTGGCCCCCGAGGAGCCCGTCGAACAGCTCACCCCGCCCGGCGACTTCCCCCACTACTTCCTCTCCGACACCGTGCCGCTGGCCCCCGCCGGGTGGCGGCTGGAGGTCGGTGGACTCGTGGCCCGGCCGCGCGCCTTCTCGCTGGAGGAGCTGCGCCAGCTGCCCCGGACCGACTACCGGATCCGCCACCACTGCGTGGAGGGCTGGAGCGCGGTGGCGTCCTGGCACGGCGTGCGCGTCAGCGACCTGGCCCGGGCCGTGGGCGCGGACCCGCGCGCGGGCTTCGTGGAGTTCCGCTCGTTCGACCAGGGCTATTACTCCTCCTGGGACGCGCCGAGCGCGCTGCACCCGCAGACCGTGCTCGCGTACGGCATGAACGGCGCGCCGCTCATCCCCGGCCATGGCGCGCCCCTGCGCCTCTATTCGGGCGTGAAGCTGGGCTACAAGATGGTGAAGTACCTCACCACCGTGCGCTTCCTCCCGGAGGCCACGGGGGGCACCTGGGAGGACCGCGGCTACGAGTGGTTCGCCGGCGTGTAGCGCGCGGACGCTCAGCGCTTGGTGTTGACGACGCCCGGCAGGAACGGCGTGAAGCCGCGCCTGCGCAGGCTCTCGCGCTCGGCGATGAGGGCCGCCAGGGCGTCCTCGCGCGTGGCGAAGTGGTTCACCGCCGCGCCGTGGATGGCGCCGCTGGTGTTGATGAACGTGAGCGTCATCTCGTCGCCGCCGTAGCGGAACGAGCGGTGCGTGTTGCGCTCCAGCACCTCGCGGCGCACCTTGCCGAAGGTGCGCCCCGCGGTGTGGCGGACGATGAGCCCGTCCAGGTTGATGAGCAGGTCCACCCGGCCTTCGAACTTCGCGAACTGCGCCTCCACCTCGCGCCCCCACCGATACACGTCCTCATCCGTCACCAGGATGCAGTCGGTGAAGCTCGCGGTGACGACGTCGTGCTCGGCGTCGCGCTCGAAGGACATACCCCAGGCCATGTCACGTCCTCCTTCAGGCCTGCGCGGCGTTGCCCGCGAGGAACGACGACAGCAGCGCCGCCGTCTCCGCCGGACGCTCCACCTGGGGGTAGTGCCCCGGGCCCGGCAGGTGCGTCAGGCGAGCGTTCTGGATGAGCCCCACCACCGCCTGCTTGAGGAACACCGGCGGCAGGAACGGATCATCCGTGGCCACCACCAGCGTGGGCGCCGTGATGGCGGCCAGCCGGTGCGCGAAGCCACCCGCCGTCCAGGCGTCGAAGCACTGCTCGATGGCGTCCTTGCCCACCGTGCCCGAGTCCTTCAGCAGGGCCTCCAGCGACTCCGGCGACAGCTGCTTGCACGCCAGGCCCAGGATGGTCTTCTGCTTCTCCCGGTCCCCCGCGGAGGTGCGGAACAGCCCGGCCGCGTCCGGCGGCAGCGGCAGCCCCGACGCGGGCACCGTGTTGAGCAGCACCAGGCCGCTGACGCGCTCGGGGGCCTCCGACGCGACCCACTTGGCGATCTGCCCGCCCATGCTGTGGCCCACCAGCGTGAAGCGCCGCGCCTTCGCGTGGTCCACCACCGCCAGCACGTCCTTCGCGTACTGCTCCAGCGAGTACCCCGACGCCGGCCGCCCGGACTGCCCGGTGCCCCGGTGGTCCAGGACCAGCAGCCGCAGCCCCGTCATGTCCAGCTTCTCCAGCATCGCGTCCCACACCGCGCCGGACACCATCCACCCATGCACCAGCACCACGTCGCGAGGACCGTCCCCCAGGACCCGGTAGTGCAGGGGTGTGCCATCCGTCGCGTTCGTCGTGGGCATGGGGGTCTTCCTCCGAGGGGGGAACTGCGGGAACTCGTGGCTTAAAGGGGAAGCGTAGCAAGCCACGATTGGGCCGTGGCCGTCCACAGGCTCGGGGGCTGGCTGGAGGGATGAAGGGCGGGCGGTCCCTGCGGGGAGGCGTGGCGGGTGGGAATGAGGGGTGGGAGCGGGTGGGCGCTTTGCGGCAGACTCGGGTGCGTCATGACGGATGGACGCAGCGGGACGGCGGGAGCGAAGCGCACGGTGTACTGCGAGGACGCGCTCGCGTGGCTGGAGGCGCGGCCGGTGCTGGACGGGTGTTCGGTGGTGGCGTCGCTGCCGGACGTCTCCGAGTTCCCGTCGCTCACGGTGCCCCAGTGGAAGGACTGGTTCGTGGGGGCGGCGGCGAAGGTGTTGTCGCGGGTGCCCCCGGACGGGGTGGCGGTGTTCTACCAGTCCGACGTGAAGAAGGACGGGGCCTGGGTGGACAAGGGCTACCTGGTGTCGAAGGCGGCGGAGGCGGCGGGGTGCGACACGCTCTGGCACAAGGTGGTGTGCCGCCGGACGCCGGGGACGGTGACGTTCGGGAGGCCGGCGTACTCGCACCTGCTGTGCTTCAGCCGGGGGCTGAAGGCGGACGCGGGGAAGTCCACGGCGGACGTGCTGCCGGACCCCGGCGAGGTGACGTGGACGCGAGGCATGGGGCTCAACGCGTGCCTGGTGGCCTGCCGCTTCATCCTGGAGCAGACGCGCACGCGCACGGTGGTGGACCCCTTCTGTGGCCACGGCACCGCGCTCGCGGTGGCCAACGCGCTGGGCCTGGACGCGGTGGGCGTGGAGCTCAGCCGCAAGCGCGCGCGCCGGGCGAGGAACCTCCAGGCGACGTGGACGGGCGGCAAGCTGGAACTGTCCAGCGTGGCCGGCGACGGAGAAGAAGAACCGTCGCCGGGCGAGACCTGACGGCTCAGGCCGCCTGCGCTCCCCCGAGCGCCTGGGCCACGTCCTTCTCCAGCTGGGTGAGGAACGTCTCGAACAGGCGCTCCTCCAGCGCGAGCGCGGGCTCCAGCGTCACCCCCGCCTTCTCCAGGCGCTGCTGACAGGCGTCCTCGATGGCGCGGCGGTGGGACTGCTCCTCCACCACCACGCGCCCCAGCTCCTCGCGCACCACCGCCTGCCGCGTGGCCGCCTTGTAGAGCGGATAGAGCACCATCGCCCGGCGCTCCACCACCGCCGTCGTGAGCAGGTAGTGCAGGGACACGTCCGCCGTCCCCGTCACCCCCGTCACCCACTCCGCCAGCTGCCGGTCCAGCGCCTGGAACCACGCGGACGCCGCGCCCACGCTCAGGAACTCCGTCACGTCCTCGCGGCCCGCGACTTCACAGGCCAGCCGCTTGAACGTGAACGCGTGGCGCGTCTCGTCCGCCAGGTGCCCCAGCACCTCCAGCGACGGATGCTTGTCCGCCACCGTGCGCGAAATCTTCCGCGCGCCAATGAACTCCAGCAGCGACAGCGTGTGCAGCCACCGCACCTCCAACTCCGGAACCTGGACCAGCTGCCGCAACACCGCCTGGATTCTGTCACGCATGGGGCGCCCCTCTATCGCGCCCCGCGCACCCTCCCAAGCACTGTCGCTCCGGGCAGGGGGAATCCACCGCGCGCCGCGCCTCCCTGCCCCCCAGGCCAGGGTCGGCGGACTGGCCAACAGTGTCCGTGCCCCCGCGTTTGACCGGACCCGCCCCGCCGCACTTTGCTTCTCCCTGCCGAGGGCTGCGCCTGGTGCCGGGGGGTTGACCAGCATGCGTCCACATCGCGGAGACCCGCATCCGTCCGGGCACCACCCTGCCCTCGCCACCGCGTCGCGGGCCCGTACAGGTGCGCGCGCATGAAGTCCCCGCCCGTGTCCTCGTGCCGTGGCGTGAGCGCCTTCCGGCGCTGGATGCGCTCCCAGGACGCGGGCCGGCTCCTCGCCTCGCTGCGCGCGCGGCCCCTCGCGGGCTTCCTCCTCCGGGGCTCGGCGCTCGTGGGCGTCGTCGCGTGGGCGCCCGGCGTCCACGCCTTGTTCGCCGTGCCCGCCACGCCCGCGCTCGC